>NZ_JARPVX010000047.1:0-31134 GCF_033947565.1 Lichenihabitans sp. Uapishka_5 | reverse complement strand
CTGATTGTAACGCTCCACCACCGCCGCCTCGAGGGTGTCGGCCGGGGCCGATCCGGCCCCGGCAGACACCATCGAGGCGGCGGTGCTGGAGCGTTACAAGCAGCGCAGCGTCGCGGCTTTCGGCGCCGAGGCGCTGGCGGGCCTGACGGTCGGGGTCTACCAGCAAAGCACGGTGGCGCGCGACCTGCTGGTCGAAACGCTGCGGGCGCTCGGCGCCACCGCGGTGCCGCTCGGCCGCGCCACCAGCTTCATCCCGGTCGACACGGAGGCGCACCGGCCCGAGGATGTGGCATTATTGGCCGACTGGGCGCGTGACGGCCGCTTCGACGCGCTTGTGTCGGCCGACGGCGACGCCGACCGGCCGCTGGTGGCCGATGCGGCCGGGCGCATCCTGCGCGGCGACGTGCTGGGCCTGCTGGTGGCGCGCGCGCTCGGCATCGCCGCCATCGTGACACCCGTCACCTCCAGCGCCGCCATCGAGAGCTGCGGCATCGCCAAGACGGTGCGGCGCACCCGCGTCGGCTCGCCCTTCGTGATCGCCGGCATGCTCGAGGCGGCGGCCGAGGGCGCCACGGTGCTGGGCTTCGAGGCCAATGGCGGCTGCCTCTTGGGCAGCGACGTCGTGCTCCCCACCGGTCGCCTCGACGCGCTGCCGACCCGCGACGCCATGCTGCCGATCGTTTGTGCCCTCCTGGCGGCCCGCATGCCCGGGGGCCTCGCGGCGGCCGTCGCGGCCCTCGGGGCCGGTCACGCGATGGCCGACCGCCTGCAGGACATCCCCCCGGAAGCCAGCGGCGCTTTCCTGCGTGACCTCGCCACCCCGGCCTATGCGGACCACTTCTTCACGCCGATCGGCGTGCCGGCCGCGACCGACCGGCTCGATGGCGTCCGGGTGCAGCTTTCGGGCGACGGCGTGATCCATTACCGCGCGTCCGGCAACGCGCCGGAACTGCGCTGCTATGCCGAGGCCGCGACGGCCGAGCGGGCCGAGGCGCTGCTGCGCTGGGGCTTGGCGTCGGCCGCCGCTGTTCTTTCGCCGACGACCTGAGGGTTGGCCGGCAGGCCGCGAAGCGAGCCGGTCCGCGCCGACGCCTGAGCCAGGCTCGCACCGCATCACCAAAACGCCACCTTGGCGGCGCATGGGGCGACGATCCCGCCCACTCGCGCCCTCCAACGGCGCCGAAAGCCGCCATGACGCGCCCGCTCACCTCACCGATGCCGCGTCGGCGCCTCGACGCGCTGCGCGAGGTCGGCGCCATGCCGATGTTTACGGCGCTGCTGACGACGCTGTTGTTGATCGGCCTGCGGGACGCCATGACGGCGCCCTATCTGGTGCTGCTGGCGATCGAGCACGCCCATCTGCCGCCGGTGCTGCTTGGGCTATTCCTGACTGCGCGGGCCGCCGGGGCGATCGCGTTCGGCATCCTGTTCGGGGCCTGGTTCGACCGCGCCCCGACGCTGCGCCCGCTCGCGGTGTCGCTCGCAGCCGGCGTGGTCGGTTATGCGATGTTGGCCCCCACCACGGGCTTCGTGCCGCTGCTGTTGATCGGCGCGGTCCCGCTCGGGATCAGTTCGGCCGCCTTTCCGTTGTTGTTCGCCCTGGCGAAGCTCCACCTCGGCGCCGGCGACCGGCTGAAGGCCGAGCGCGGCACCGCCATCCTTCGGGCGAGCTTTTCGGCCGCCTGGGGTGTCGGGCCGGCCGTGGGCGCGATCGCGGTGGCGCGCTCGGCCGACCGAGTTCCTGGCGTCGCAGGGCCATGAGGATGTCGGCCCGCGCCCCGCGATCGGCCGCCAGGAACAGGGCCGCGAGTTCCAGCGGATCGCCGCCCCGTCGCAGCAGCAGGGTGGCGAGGCCCTGGTGGTCGCGGGCCCGGCGCACGAGATAACGTTGCAGGCCGAGGTCGATGGGCGCGGCGCCGTTCTCGGCCAGCGCCGCCACGACCGCCTCCTCCGGGCGCTCCGCCAGGGCCCGCACGGTTGCGGCGTCGAGGTCGGGCCGGCGCGCCACCGCGATGGCCATGTCGCTCGTGCCCAGCGCCGCGGCCGATTGCAAGGTGGCGTGATCGAGATGGGCGCGCGACAGCACCGTGGTGGCGATAGGGCCGCGCTCGACGATCAGGCGCTTCAATAAGCCCTTCGGCGCTTCGGGGTGGCCGGCCAGCTTGGCAGCCACGATGACGCGGGTCGCCTCGTCGGCATCTTCGAGCAGGCGCGACGCCATTTCGTCGAACTGCCGGATGGCGTCGAGGCTGTGGCTTGGCTTGCTGACGAACAGGTCCACCAGCACGCGCAACAGCACGGGGCGGATGTTGACGTCCGGCGTGCGGCCGAGGTCGGCAAGACGGTCGAGTGTTGCGGGAACATCGTCGGTGAGCATCGGGGCCTCGGTTGCGACCCCGCCCGGCTCGAGGCTGCCGGGCATCGGGAGGTCCGATGTGCCCGATCGGCCACAGCTTTCGACAGTGTCGTCCGGCAGGGCGCCCCAGGGGGGCGCCGCCGCCACACCCGAACTCTGCCCGCATTCTATTGATACAACTTTAACCTTCGGACCGCCTACTGACCTTGAGGCCAGCGTCGAAGGCCGATGGCGTAAGGGTTGTTGTAGCGGGACACAGGACAATGGGCACGATCGTCAACTTCCCCTCGCCGCGTCGCAAGCGCCGCCTGTCCATCCCACCCCAAGACGAAGCCACCATCCTGTTGTTCATGGGGGTACGCTACGTGCGGGAGCTGGATCCGGCTCCCGAACGCCCCCAGATCACCGTCCCGGACCGGCAGGCCGCGGTTCTGGAAAGCGCCTAGCGTTCGCCTGACCAACAGCGATCCGGGCGCACGTCCGCGCCGGTCTACGGCCCGGTGTCGCCGTGGCAGGTCACCCCGTTCAGCCTGTCTTCCGCAGCCTCACGGTTGCTGCCCTCGCCGAGCGGTGTCGCCAACGTCACGAAGCCGTCCGGCTCGGGCGTCGCCACCACGACGTTTCCGGCATCCGGTTCCGCTTCCGAACGCGCGGTCGGCGTATCGGTCAGCACGAGGTCGAAGCGTGTCGCATCCGCGGCCCGGACCGTTAGGCCGTAAAAGGCGAGCCCGTGACGGCTGTGGAAACCGATCGTCACGAAGCGGTCCGCCAGCGGCGTCAGCGAAAGCCGGAACGGTTTCGCCCGCAGGTCGAAACGGCATACGGCCGTCAGCATGGCAGGGTCCGCGAAGGGCGGTGCGTCTGGGCCGGCGGGATCGAGCGTCGCCCGGTCCGTCGTGGCCGTGAGGGCCGCCACGCGGGCGAAAGCATCGTGGTCGCTGCGCCAGGGCAGGATCAGCAACGACGCCCCGTGGGCGAGTCCCGCGACGGCCAACACCAGGACGGCCAGCACCAGGATGGTGGAACGCGACGGACGCAGCCTCATGGGCAGCCGAGGCGCTCGATCATGGGCCAGGCGGCCTCGCGCCCGGCCGTGCCGGTGGTCAGCGCCGTGTCGTACAGGCGCAGCACCACCGCGATCGGGCCGCTGCCCGGCAGCGGCAGCCAATTGCCGGCCGTCGCGATGGGCGACAATGCGATGACCGTCTGGCCGCTGCCGTCCCACAGTACGTCGTCGGAGGCGAAGCTTTGCCGCCCGGCCCGGTTGTCGAAGGGGCGCCCGGCCGGGTTTGCCGCCTCGAGCGTCCAGAACTGGGCCGGCGGCATGGTGCCGCTCAGGCGATAGCTGCAACGCCCATCGAGGCCATGGCCGTCGGAGTCGCGCTGCGCCACCGCCGTGAGCCCCTGGGCGGCCGCGAGCGGAACCGCGCCGTTCAGCGCCATGCGGGCTCGCAGATAAGGGTCGATGGCCGGCGTGCCGACATCCGTAAACACCCGCCAGGGCCCGATCCGCCGCGTGCCGATCGCATCCGATCGCACCGCTGCCGCAGTCAACATCAGGCCGAGCGCGATGCCGAGCACTACGGCGCCAAGGGCCGCCAGGGTCAACAGGCTGCCCCGGGCCCAGCGGGACGGGTCGAGGCTGCGCCGCGAAGGCGCGGCGGCGATGCTGAACAGCGGCTGCTGACGGTTCATGCGAACAGGTCTAGCGCCGCCGCGGGATCATTGCACGCTGAAGCGGTTGCCGTTCAGGCTGACGGGAGGGATTGCGGCATCGCCGGCCAGCCGGCCCAGGTCGTCGCGTCGCGCTTCCGGCTTGTCGCGCCGCCCGGTCATTTGGCCGATGGCGCCGATCACCGCGACCGTACGGGGCGACAACACGGCCGGCCGTAACGGCGACAAGGTCTGCACCAGGGCACCCGGCGCCACGGAGGCGACCGCGGCGGTGCCGGCGCCGGTCTCGATGCCGTAGCCGGGCTTCGCGTCGATCCCTGTATGGGCGAAGGCCATGATGTCGTGCCAGGTCTTGGCCGGCAGGGTGCCGCCCGTCATTTCGTTCATGGACGAATCGTCGTCGTTGCCGAACCACACCGCGCCCACGTAATTGCCCGTGAAGCCGCAGAACCAGGCGTCCTTGTAGTTGTTTGTGGTGCCGGTCTTGCCGGCGACCTGGACCCCGTCGAGCCGGGCCCGCGTGCCGGTGCCTTCGTTGACCACGTGGGTCAGCATGTTGTTCATCGTCGCCACATCGGCGGCCGGCACCACCTGCACGGGCTGCGGGCCGTCGACCTCGTGGCGGTAGATCACTTGGCCGCGGCCGTTGCGGATGTCGATAGCCGCGAAGGGCGCCACGCGCTTGCCGCCGTTGCTGAAGGCCGAATAGGCCGTGGCCATGTCGATCACCGTCACTTCGTCGGCGCCGACCGGCAGCGACACCGTGTCGGGCAGGGGGGTGGTCAGGCCCATCGCGTGAGCGGTCTCGATGATGCGGGCGCGGCCGACCTTGGGGTTGCCGTTGCCGATCGCGATCGACAGCTTCACCGCGATGGTGTTCAGCGAATGGGTCAGCGCCACCTGCAGCGGCAGGGCGCCCCGGTAGCTGTTGCCGTAATTGTGGACACACCAGGTGCCGATGCAGACCGGGCCGTCCACCACCGTAGTGGAGGGCTTGAACTTCCCCGACATGATGGCCGTCAGATAAACGAAGGGCTTGAAGGACGAGCCCGGCTGGCGCTGGGCGTCGGTGGCGCGGTTGAACTGGCTCGACCCATAGTCGCGACCGCCCACGATGGCCCGCACGGCGCCGTCCGGCTGCATGATGACGGCGGCGCTCTGCTTGGCGTGATAGGCCGGGCCGTTCTGGCGCAACTCGTCCTCGATCGTCGATTCCGCCTTCTTCTGCAGGTCGGCGTCGAGCGCCGTCTGCACCACCAGCACGCGGTTGTCGCCAAGCTTGCCAGCATCGACGAGCTTGCGCACTTCGTCATAGGCATAGTCGAGGTACCAGTCGGGCGACACGGTGCGGGTGCGGTCGACCGGCGTGGCCGGGTTCAGCCGCGCCCCATAGACCTGGGCCTCGCTCATGTAGCCGGCATCGACGAGGTTCGACAGCACGTCATTGGCGCGGGCGCGGGCGGCCGGCAGGTTGACGTGCGGGGCATATTTGGTGGGCGCCTTGAACAACCCCGCCAGCATGGCGGCCTCGGGCAGCGTCACGTCGCGCACCGATTTGCCGAAGTAGAACTGCGATGCCGCCTGGATGCCGAAGGTGCCGCCGCCCATGTAGACGCGATCGAGGTAGAGCTGAAGGATCTGCCGCTTGGTCAGGTGGGTCTCGAGCCAAAGCGCCAGAAAGGCCTCGTTGACCTTGCGGGCGACCGTACGCTCGTTCGACAGAAACAGGTTCTTGGCGAGCTGCTGGGTGATCGAGGAGCCGCCCTGCACGACGCCCGACGCGCGGGCGTTCACCGTCAGGGCCCGCAGCGTGCCGATCACGTCGATGCCGAAATGGGTGTAGAAACGCCGGTCCTCGGTGGCCAGCACGGCTTCCGGCAGGTAGGGCGGCATCTGGTCGAGCGATACGCCGTCATCGTGCAGGATGCCGCGGCGCCCAACCTCGGCCCCGTTATGGTCGAGGAACGTCACCGCAAGGTCGGTCTTCTTCAGCCAGTCGTCCGAAATGCTGCCGTAGATCGGATAAGCGAGGGCCAGCAGGGCGACCGCCGCCACGACGCCGAGGTTCAGCGCCTCGCAGGCCCCATCGACGAAAGCCCAGCGCCAACCCCGCACCGTGATCCGGTCGGACCAGGCCTGGCTGCGGGCGTAAAGATCGCCGGACCGCCGTCCTGCCTCGAACATCGAGGAATCGAACCAGGCGTCGACGGACAACATCGCCTGCGACAGGCGTTTGCCGAAACGGGTCATCCAGCTGTTGTCAACCACGCAGCGAAGCCTTCCAGGCCCACGCGCGCGCGGGCATCGACCTATCGCGACCGATTCCTTGACGCTTGCGCCGGAAAAGCGCAAGTGCCGGGCACGTCGCTCCACCCTGGACGCAAACGCCATGCCGGGCCTTTCCGGGTGGCCGACCGAGGCGGAGTCGCCAGATCATGACAGATTCCGATCCCGACGCGGCGCTCCCTGCCGCACCTGTGCCGTTCTGGCGCAAGCGCCTCGAGGACATGTCGCCAGCCGAATGGGAAAGCCTGTGCGACGGCTGCGGCCGCTGCTGCCTCGTCAAGCTCGAGGACGAGGACACGGCCGAAACCTATTATACCGACGTCGCCTGCAAGCTGCTCGATGCCGGCACCTGTCGCTGCGCCGATTATCCGAACCGCCAGCGCGAGGTCCCGGATTGCGTGCGGCTGACGCCCGAGGCGGTCCGGCAGATCCCGTGGCTGCCGCCGACCTGCGGCTATCGGCTGGTGCGCGAAGGGCGCGACCTGCCGTGGTGGCACCCCGTAGTGTCGGGGCGCCCCGAGACGGTCGTCGAGGCCGGCGTCTCGGTGCGGGGCAAGATATCGGCGCATGAAACCGAAGTGCTGCCGGAAAACCTGCCGGGCCATATCGTGCGCTGGCCCGACCGGGTGCCGAAGCGGGCGCGAGGCCTCAAGCCGAAGACTTGAACGGCGCCCTCATTCCGGACGGAGCGAAGCGAAGATCCGGGGAGCCTGAACCTTCGTCGCGGTGGTTCCTCATTCCGGGTCCGGCTACGCCGCCCCGGAATGAGGATGGGCCTCAGGCCGCCGTCGGCATCGTCTCCATGTCGATGACGAAGCGGTATTTCACGTCGCTCTTCACCATCCGCTCGTAGGCGGTCTCGATGTCGGCCATCTTGATCATCTCGACGTCCGAGGTGATGTTATGGGCGGCGCAGAAGTCGAGCATCTCCTGCGTCTCGGCGATGCCGCCGATCAGCGAGCCGGCGAACTGGCGGCGCTTCCAGATGACACTGAAGGCCGCGACCTTGAGCGGATCGGTCGGGGCGCCGACCTGGCACAAGGTGCCGTCGCGCTTCAGGGCATTGAGATAGCCGTTCACGTCATGGTCGGCCGACACCGTATCGATGATGAAATCGAAGCTTTCGGCGTGCTTGGCCACGGCTTCGGCATCCTTCGACAGAATGATGTCCTTTGCGCCCAGGCGCTTGGCATCCTCGGCCTTGCCGGGCGAGGTGGTGAACAGATAAACTTCCGCCCCCATCGCATGGGCGATCTTCACGGCCATATGGCCAAGGCCGCCGAGGCCCACCACGCCGACCTTCTGGCCCTTGGTCACCTTCCAGTGGCGCAGCGGCGAATAGGTGGTGATGCCGGCGCAAAGCAGCGGCGCCACGCCCTTGAGGTCGAGGTTCTCGGGGATGCGCAGGACGAAGTCCTGGTCGACCACGATGGCTTTCGAATAGCCGCCGAACGTCATGCCGCCCGATGTCTTGTCGGGGCCGTTATAGGTGCCGACGAAGCCGTTATTGCAATATTGCTCGAGGCCGTCGCGACAGTTTTCGCAGGAGCGGCAGGAATCGACCATGCAGCCGACACCGGCGAGGTCGCCCACCTTGAACTTGGAAACCTCGGTGCCGACAGCCTTGACGCGTCCGACGATCTCATGGCCGGGCACGCAGGGGAACACCGTGTTGTGCCACTCGTTGCGGGCCTGATGCAGGTCCGAATGGCAGACGCCGCAATAGATGATGTCGATCTGCACATCCTTCGGGCCAGGATCCCGGCGGTCGAAGCTGAAGGGCGCCAAGGGGGCGGTGGCGGATTCCGCGGCATAGCCGACGCAGGAGAACATGCGGGACGTCCGATCGTGAGGGGATAGGGATTTGGCGGCAGGGGCCATGGAGGCCACGAAAGCCACGACGATAGTCTAGGGTGCAACGCCGTTCCTGTCCATGCGTGGTCAGGGGCGCGTCTTACCTCCCGGCTGCCCAGGCCCGGAGGGCGTCGTCGATCCAGGCGCGCTCCGGAGCGATCCAGAGCCCCTGGGTCAGGGCACCGCAACGCTGCGCGCCCGTGCCGGCGGCCCAGATCGCGATGGCGGCCACGGCCGTGGTTCCGGGCCGCGTCAGCGGAGCGCCCGAGTCGCCCGTGCAGGCGCCACGCCCCTTGTGGTCCGGATCGCCGGCCCAAAGTAGCACAGCCGAGGCAGGGAGTTGCGCCGCCACAGTGGTGCTGCGCAGCCGGCCCGAACTGCGGCCGTCCCCTTCGCGCGTGACGCCGAAGCCCGACAGCGTGAAGCGGCTGCCGGGGCTGCCGTCGACGGCGTCGGCCAGCGTGGCGGGCGCGAACCGTGCCGGCAAGGGGGCCGCGAGCCGGATCAGCGCGAGATCGATCGAGCGCTGCCGGGTGCGGACCGCATCGGTGCGGTAGTCGGGATGCCGTCGCACGGCGGCGACGGGCAGCAGCGCCGTCGGGCCCTGGTCGGGGTCATAGATCCGCAGTTCGCCCCCGTCCGGCGCGCAATGGGCGGCCGTCATCACCACGGTCGGGGCCAGCACGGTGCCGGTGCAAAACCCCGCCGCGTCGCCGTTGCGGTTCAGCACCATGACAAGGCTCGCCGCGAGCGCGCCGCCAGGCTCGGACGGGCCCACAACCGCGGAGGCTGGGCCTGCCGCCAGCCCGGCGAAGCCGAGCGCGAGCCATAGGACCCGAACGGCGGCGCAGCTAGAACCGGCGCGCGACGCCACTATAGACTTCCGTATCGGGGGCGCCGCGGTTCAGCCCGAAATTGGCCCCCACGTCGAGCTGCAGGTTGGGATCGACCTGATAGGCCAGCGCCACATCGGCCGTGTAGATGTTGGTTTCCTGACGGGCTGCCGTCACCTGCGAGTAGAATTCCGCGAAGGCGGTGACGTCCTTCAGGCCCGGTACGGGATGGCTGACCTCGGCGATATTGGCAAAGGCCACATGGGTGCCCGGGCCGTTTTCGTTGGCCAGCACGTCAACCTCGGTCTGCAGCGTCACCTCGAAATCCTGCGGCAGCTTCAGCAGCAGCGGCGCGATCACGCCGCCCTCGACCGTGCCGTCGCCGATGCCGGCGGCACCGGTCGGCACCTTCAGATAGGGCGAGACCGCCAAAACCACGTCGCCCTTGTCGTTGCCGAGCAGGTTGAACTTGGTCAGCACGGTCGTGTCGCCATAGCCCTTGTCGCGCTCCAGCAGAGCGCCAGTGGCACGGTCGATCGAGCGTAGCGTGTTGTAGCCGCCGAGCGTCACTTCGAGGTCGATCGCGTTGGTCAGGCCAAGCTTGAGCACCGGATCGGCGGTCTCGAAGGTGTGGGTGGAGAGGCCGGACCGCTTGGTGGCGGTCACGTCCAGGAAGTCGCCCTCGATCTGGAAGTGTCCGGCATCCACCGTATAGGGCGAGTCGGCTTTGGCCGGGCGGTCGGGCGAGAAATCCCGCAGGTCGGCGTCGGGCGTCGGCATCAGCAGGGTGAAGCCGCTCTTGTCGGCAGCGTCCGCCGCGCGGGCGGCCGGCGCCACACCAACGACCCCCAGGCAGCACAGCAGGCCTGCGGCGGTCAGGGTTTTCAGCGGGATCGTCATGCGGTCCAGCAGGCGCGATCGCGGGGGCCGACGCAAGTCGCAACGGCGCTGGCCGTGCGGTTTTCCGGCGGCCGTCGCATTTGCGTCATGGTGCCTCAGCTGCGTGGCTTGGCGTTCTCCGGGTCGTACAGCGCCTTGTAGCCCACGGAAGCCACCTCGACCGGGAACGCATCGCCGAAATATTCGACCTGCAGCGTGCGGCCGGCCTGCGCGAAGTCGTGCGGCAGATAGGCGAGCGCGATATTCTTGCCGATCGTCGGCCCATAGGCGATCGAGGTGGTGAAGGAGCGACGGCCGAGCGCGTCGACCAGGGTTTCGCCCGTCGCGGGGTCCTGCACCGGCAGGATGCCGACGGGATAACGGGCCACGCCCCGGGTGTCGCGGTTGTCGGTCATCACCAGGGTGCACAAGGTGGCGGGCTGATGCGGCCGGGCGCGGTGCTCGACGTGGCAGGCCTTGCCGCGGAACTCGGCGTTCTTGACCTTGGGTCGCGCCAGGCCAGCCTCGAGCAGGTTGTATTCGGTGGTCAGGTCGGCGTTCTGCAGCCGCAGGCTCTTCTCCATGCGGCGGCTGTTGGCATAGGTCTCGATGCCGACCGCCATGATGCCCGTTTCGCGCAGGGCGTCCCACACCGCGAGGCCGTCCTCGTAGCGCATGTGCAGTTCCCAGCCCTGCTCGCCCACATAGGAGATCCGGAAGGCGCTGACCGGCACCCCGGCGATGTTGATCGGCTTGACGGCCGCAAAGGGGAAGTTCGCGGGCGACAGGCCGTCCGGGTCGGCCACCACCTTGGCCAGGGTGGCGCGGGCGTTCGGGCCCCAGATGCCGATCGTGACATAACGCTCCGTCACATCCGTCACCGAAACGTCGAACCCCTTTTCGGCCGCGACGCGGCGCAGGTAATGGTAGTCGCGCGGGCCCGCATCGGCCCCGTCCACCACACGGCAGCGGTCGGCCATGCGGAACACGGTGAGGTCCGCCCGCACCATGCCGGCGTCATCGAGAAAGTGGGTGTAGATGCCTTTGCCGATATTGGCATCGCCGCCGATCTTTGCGGCGCAAACCCATTCCATCAGCGCGACGTGATCGGGGCCCTCGACGTCCACGATGGCGAAATGCGACAGATTGATGAGGCCGCAATCGTCGCTCATGGCGAGTTGCTCGGCGTTCGACACGCGCCAGAAATGCCGGGCGTCCCATTCGTCGGTCCGCACCGGGACCCGGTTGCCGTAACGCTCGATCAGATGGGCGTTGGCCGCATAGCCATGCGCCCGTTCCCAGCCGCCGAGTTCCATGAAGTAACCGCCGAGCGCGCGCTCGCGCTCGTGGAAGGGCGAGCGGCGCAGGCCGCGGCCGGTGTCATAAGGTTCACGCGGGTGGATGCCGGGGTTGTAGACCTTCTTGGCGGCCTCGCCGCAGCGGCCGGCGATGTAGTCCGCCCCAAGCTGATGCGGGTAGAAGCGTGCGATGTCGATCTTAGCGTGGTCGATGTCCGTGCGGCCGTCCGTCATCCAGTCGGCGATGAGCTTGCCCATGCCGGGGCCGTCCTTCACCCACACGCCGACGCAATACCACAACCCGCGATGCCGCTGCGACTCGCCCAGCATGGCGTTGCCGTCCACCGTCACCTGCAGCAGGCCGTTGAAGGACCGGCGCTCGTCATAGCCGAGCTCGCCCAGGATCGGCGTCAGCTCGATGGCGCGCTCGAGGGGGGTGAGGATATGCTCCATGTCGAGGTCGCGCTGCGAGGGCGACAACCGGGCCTCGGCCTTGCCGAGCAGCTCGCGCGGGTGGACGAGGCGCGGCGCGTGTTCCTCGTAATACCCCCACTCGATCATGCCGCCTTCGGCCGTGGTCGGGTCACCGGTGTCCCGCATATAGGCGGAGTTGCCTTGGTCGCGCAGCAGCGGCCAGCCGATATCTTTGCCGGTTCCCGCGAATTCGTTGAAGGGACCGAAGAACACCAGGGGATGGTCGATCGGCATGACGGGCAGGTCTTCGCCCGCCATCTCGGCGATCATGCGGCCCCAAAGGCCGGCGCACACCACCACATGATCGGCCATGATCGTGCCGCGCGGCGTGACGACGCCCTTGATGCGGCCGCCCTCGAGTACCAGCGAGGTCGCGGGCGTGTTGGCGAAGCCGGTGAGGGCGCCGCTCTTCTCCGCCGCATCCACCAGCAGGCCGGCCACCGTCTGCGAGCGGGGCACCACGAGGCCGGCATCCGGGTCCCACAGGCCGCCCTGGACCATGGCTTCCTCGACCGGCGGGAACTTCTGCTTGATCTCGGCCGGCTCCATCAGCCGGGCCCGGGTGCCGAAGGCCTTGCCGGACGACACCTTGCGGCGCAGCTCCGCCATGCGTTCGTCGTCACCGACGCGGGCGACCTCGATGCCACCGACGCGGGCGTAGTGGCCCATCTTGTCGTAGAAATCGATGGAATAAAGCGTCGTCCAGCAGGACAGGAAATCGTGGCTGGTCGAGTAGCAGAAGTCCGACGCATGGGCGGTCGAGCCGATGTCGGTCGGGATGCCGGACTTGTCGATGCCGACGATATCGGTCCAGCCGCGGGCCACGAGGTGATGGGCCACCGAGGCCCCCACGATCCCGCCGAGGCCGATGATGACCACCTTCGCGTGTTTCGGAAACTCAGCCAAGCCTCGACTCCCTTTCTGCACGCTGAGGTGTAGAAGCTGCCGCGCCGTGCGTGCCGCTTCATTGCGACATATCCGCGATGCCGGGCGACCCTGCGGCATTGCGGGCCCTTCCGAAGCCTGTGCCCATCGGTTCACGGAAACGTGAGGCTGTTGAGCCTTCATTAACCATGCTGCGAGACCTTGAGGAGCCGGAAGCCTCGTTCCGGGTCCCGCGAGGTGATCGCAGATGCCGTCGCCAACCCCTCACATCGAACCGCGCGCCATGCCGGTGCCCGACCTCCTGCACGACCTGCGTTCAGAAATGGCGGTATGGGCTGAACCGGTCATCGCCGACACCGTTTCCGACGGCTATGCCGACCGGTCGCTCGGCTCCGCGTCCCACGCCCTGCTGTCGATCCACCACCGACGCCTGTGGCGGGCCCTGATCCTCGATCAGCGGGGAACGGCCGAGCGCATCTGGCTCGACCTCGAACGCGATCTGCAACGGGCGGGTCTCGATCCCGACGTCACGGAAGAAATCAACGCCGCCGTGCTGGATGAGCTGATGGATATCGTGTTTTGCCGCTTCAGCAGCTCGCGCCACAAGGCGAGAGGCTTTGGCCGCGTGCTGCTCGGGGCCGCCGCCCAGACGGTCGCGGTTCGGCCGCTTCACGCCTGAACGGTCCGGTCAGGCGGAGAATAGCTTCGGCATCTCGGCGTTCTTGGGAGGGCCGCTCAACACGAAGCTCGACGGGATGCGCAACGACCATTGCAGGCCCTCGGGCGCGAAGGTCAGGCTGACGCTGCCGTCGAGGGCGCTCGCGGCGACCCGTTCCACCACCTTGCGGCCAAAGCCCTGCCGACGCGGCGGCGCGACCGTCGGTCCTCCCAGCTCGGTCCAGGTCACATGCAGGCGTCGATCTGCGCCAGTGCCGTCGTCGAGGTGCCACGACAGCTCGACGCGCCCCTCGCTGTTCGACAAAGCGCCGTAGCGGATCGCGTTGGTCGACAATTCGTTCAGGGCCAAGCCGATATTCTGGGCCGCCTCGGGCTTCAGGAAGATCGATGCACCGCCAAGCGACACCCGGCTCGGATGCGATTCGAGCATGTCATGCAACTGCCCCTTGACGAGCTCCTCCATGTGGGCGCCGTGCCAGTCCTGCGCGGCCAGCAATTCGTGCGAAGCCGCGAGGCCGCGCAGACGCAACGACAGGCGGCGCTCGAAGTCCGCCGCCGTCAAACTGTCCTTGACGGTCTGGCGGGCCATGGCCTGGATGATGGCCAGCAGGTTCTTGGATCGGTGCGTGATCTCCCGCAGCAGCATGTGCAGGTGAATGTCGTGCAGCTTCTGGTCGGTGACGTCCTCGGCGGTGCCGATTACCTCCCCGACCGCATCGTCGGGACTCGGAAAGATGCCCGCTCGCGCGCTGACCCAGCGTTCCCGCCCATCGTCGATCCGACGAATGCGGAACTGGATCTCGCCGCCGCGGTCCGTGTCGGGCGTCGGGTCCAGCATGCGGTCGATCGCCGTATCGACGCGGGCCCGGTCGTCCGGGTGCACGGCGTCAAGAAGCTGTTCCATCCCGGCGGTTTGCGATGCCGGCACACCCCAGATGGCCGCGATCCGCGCATCCTGGTTCAGGCTGCGGCTTTGCGGCATCCAGCTCCAGACGCCGGTCTTGCCGCCAGCCAGAACCATCGAGACCCGCTCGGCATAGCGCGCGGCATCCCCGCTTTGGCGGTCCTGGGCGCTCACCGAGACGCTCCGAGGCGCTTTGGGATGCGCCCATCGCACGGCACGGACAGCGGCCTGGACCTGCCAGCAAAGACCCGTTTGCCGATATGAAACACGGTCCGACCCACCCGCCTGTTGCTCACCCGCCGGGCCTACGTCGCGCGCAAGTTTGCTCGAACGCTGACGCGCGAAAGATCTTAACGCTGTCTTCCGCAACTCCGGAGCCTTGGCACAACAGCCGGCCCGTATGATTGTTCCGGCCCCTCCGGTGCTGGAGAGCCGAATGGCGTCGCGTGCCCATTTGACGCAGACGGCCGACCCGTGCGGCGGCCTCGGAATTTCAGTCGTCGTGCTAGGAGCCCGGGCCGAACGTAAGATGGTTGGCCTCGCGGGTCCGATCCCCTAGGGTCCGGGCATCACGAGGGGGAGTGGGATTGGTGTCGAAGTCGCTGCGGGTCGGTGTGGTCGGTGTCGGGAATTGCGCCTCGTCTCTGCTGCAGGGCATGAGCTATTACCGGTCGGCCCACACGAACGAGCCCGTTCCCGGCCTGATGAACGCCGACGTCGGCGGCTATCACGTCCGCGATATTGCCGTGTCGGCCGCCTTCGACGTCAATGCCGCGAAGGTCGGCGCCGACGTTGCGGATGCCATCTTGGCCGAGCCCAACAACACCACGCGCTTCGCCGCCGTCGTGCCGACCGGCGTCACAGTGCAGCGCGGGCCGACCTTCGACGGGCTCGGCAAATACCTGCGCGACGTGGTGCCGGAATCCGACGCCGCCCCGGTCGATGTGGCGGCGGCGCTCGCCGAAAGCCGCACCGACGTGCTGGTGTCGTATCTGCCGGTCGGCTCCCAGCAGGCTGCCGAATATTACGCCGAACAGGCGCTCAAGGCCGGCTGTGCCTTCGTCAATTGCATGCCGGTGTTCATCGCCTCGAACCCGGCCTGGGAGCGGCGCTTCGCGGAAGCCAAGCTGCCCATCATCGGCGACGACATCAAGAGCCAGGTCGGTGCCACCATCGTGCACCGCGCGCTGGTCAACCTGTTCCGTGATCGGGGCGTCAGGGTCGACCGCACCTACCAGCTCAACTTCGGCGGCAACACCGATTTCCAGAACATGCTGGAGCGCGAGCGCCTCGAATCAAAAAAGATCTCGAAGACACAGGCTGTCACGAGCCAGTTCGACGTGCCGATCGCGCCCGAAAACATCCACGTCGGCCCGAGCGACCATGTGCCGTGGCTCACCGATCGCAAATGGGCCCACATCCGCATCGAGGGCACGGCCTTTGGCGGCGTGCCGCTCAATCTCGAGCTGAAGCTCGAAGTGTGGGACTCGCCCAATTCCGCCGGCATCGTCATCGATGCGGTCCGCTGCGCCAAGCTGGCGCTCGACCGCGGCATCGGCGGCGCCCTGATCGGCCCTTCGGCGTTCTTCATGAAATCGCCCCCCAAACAATTCACCGACACGGAGGCGCTGGAACGCACGCGCGCCTTCATGGCCGGCGAGGCGTGAGAGTGCGGGTCGCCGGCACGGTCGCGGCGCGCCGGTGAGCCGCGTCTACCTTCTGCGCCATGCCGCGCATGGTCTCATCGACAAGGCTTTGGCGGGCCGCATGGCGGCGGTGCACCTGTCCGGCGAGGGCCGGGACCAGGCACAGACCGTGGCGCGCGCCTTTGCGGGCCGCTCAATTGCTCGAATCCTGTCGAGCCCGCTCGAACGCTGCCGGGAAACGGCGCAGCCGGTCGCCGATCTTCTCGGGCTCGACGTGGTGGTCGAGCCTGCCCTGAACGAGATCGATTGCGGCCGCTGGACCGGCATGGATTTCCCGTCGCTCGCCGCGGACCCCGCCTGGCACGCCTGGAACGCCGATCGGACGGGCGGCCGGATGCCGGGTGGCGAGAGCGCCGTCGAGGTTCAGGATCGGACGATGGCGCTGATCGCGCGTCTGGCCGCCACCGATGGCGGGCCGACGTTGCTCACCACCCATAGCGACGTCGTCAAGACGGTGGTGCTGACCCTGATCGGTGCCCCGCTCGACCATTACGGTCGCATCGTGGTCGATCCGGCATCGATCACCACCCTCGACCTGTGGCCGGGCGGCGGCAAGGTGGTGAGGCTCAACGAACAGGCGCCTGCATGAAGGTCGTCGTCTTCGGCCTGGCGATGTCATCGTCCTGGGGCAACGGCCACGCGACCCTCTGGCGCGGTCTCGTGCGGGCACTGGCGCGGCGTGGTCATCACGTCACCTTCTTCGAGCGCGACCTGCCGTTCTACGCCGCCAACCGTGACCTGCACGACCTGCCGGGCGGCGAGCTCGTGATCTATCCCGACTGGGACAGCGTGGCCGATCGCGCCCGACGCGCCGTCGCGGAAGCGGACGTCGCCATGGTGACGTCCTATTGCCCGGACGCACCCGAGGCCGAGCGCCTCGTGGTGGCGGCGCCCCGCGCGGCGCGGTTGTTCTACGACCTCGATACGCCCGTGACGCTCGCGGCGCTCGAAGGGCCGGAGCGGCCCGCCTATGTGGGGGCGCGCGGTTTCGCGGATTACGACCTCGTGCTCAGCTATACGGGCGGCGCGGCGCTGGCGGCCCTGCGTGACCGGCTCGGGGCGCGCCGCGTGGCACCGCTCTATGGTCATGTCGACCCCGACGTGCATCGGCCGGCGACACCCGACGCGGGCGAGATCTCGGCCCTGACCTATCTCGGCACCTATGCGGCCGATCGCCAGCCGGCCTTGGAGCGCCTTTTCGTTGTGCCGGCGCGGTTGCGGCCCGAGCGGCGCTTCACCCTCGGCGGCGCTCAATACCCGGCCGACTTTCCTTGGACGCCGAACATTTTCTTCCGACGCCATCTGCCGCCGGCCGCCCATCCGGCCTTTTTCGCGGCCGGGCGCATGACCCTCAACGTCACCCGTGCGGCCATGGCGGCCATGGGCCATTGCCCGTCCGGGCGCTTGTTCGAAGCCGCGGCCTGCGGCACGGCGCTGTTGTCGGACGGCTGGGAAGGGCTCGACGACTTCTTCGTGCCCGGCTCGGAAATCCTGGTGGCCGACACCACCGAGTCCGCACTGGCGGCCCTCGACCTGAGCGACGCGGCGGTCGCCCGCATCGCCCAGGCCGGCCGCGCCCGCGTGCTGGCCGATCATACGTCGGACCGGCGGGCCCTCGACTTCGAGGCTGCCGTCGCCAGCCTCGCCGTGCCGCAGGGGGAGCCGAACTGATGTGGGGCATCGTCCCGGCCGCCGGACGCGGCAGCCGCATTCAGCCGCTCGCCTTCTCGAAGGAGCTGCTGCCGGTGGGCAGCCGCCTCGATGGCGATGTGGAGCGTCCCTGCGCGGTCAGCGAATACCTGCTCGACCGCATGGTGCAGGCGGGCGCCACGAAGGTGTGCTTCGTCATTTCGCCGGGCAAGTCCGACATCCTGGCCTATTACGGCGGCGGCTACGGCCCGGCCTCGGTGGCCTATGTGGTGCAGCCGAACCCGAGTGGCCTGTGCGACGCCGTCTTCCGCGCGGCGCCGCTGATCGCCCCCGACGAGCCGGTGATCGTCGGCCTGCCGGACACGATCTGGTTTCCCGACAATGGTTTCGCGGCCCTGCCGGACGACTGCCTGTCGTTTTTGTTGTTTCCGGTGGACCGGCCCGAGTTCTTCGATGCCGTGGTGTGCGACCCGGACGGCCGCGTCCGCGAGATCCAGGTCAAGCAGCCGAATGCCGCCTCGAACTGGATCTGGGGCGCCTTCAAGATGCCCGGCCACGTCCTTCATGCCCTGCGCGATCTTTGGCTCGCCCGGCACCGCCAGGACGAATATCTCGGCACGCTCGTCAACGCTTATCTGGCGGCCGGCGGCATGGCGCGGGGCATCCCGGCCGGTACCGCCTATGTGGACGTCGGTACGCTGAACGGCTACCGCGCCGCGCTCGGCCTTCTCGGCCAGTCGGAGCCGCCGGTGCGCCGCGCCGCCCCCCTGGCCCATCACGGCGACGCGCCGCCGATCCTTGCCACCGCGCTTCGAGGCCCCATCGCATGACCGCGCCACCCACGATCACCCCCGACGCCATCCGCCGCGAGGCCGAGGCCCTTGGGCCCTGGTTCCACAACATGCAGCTCGGCGGCGTCTGGACCGCGCCGGACCATTTTCTCGGCGATTATCCGGGCGTGAAGTTCCGCTCCTTCGCCCACGTGCTGCCGGCCGATCTCACGGGCAAGACCGTCCTCGATATCGGCTGCAACGGCGGCTTCTATTCGATGGAAATGAAGCGGCGCGGCGCAAGCCGCGTGCTCGGCATCGACTTCGATGAGGATTACCTGGCCCAGGCCCGCTTTGCGGCGCGGGTGTCGGGTCTCGACATCGAGTTCCGCCAGTTGTCGGTCTATGACCTCGCGGCGCTCGGCGAGCGCTTCGACCTCGTGATCTTCATGGGGGTGTTCTACCACCTGCGCCATCCGCTGCTGGCGCTCGACCTCATCCATGACACGGTCGCCAAGGATCTGATGTTGTTCCAGTCGCTGCAGCGCGGCGCCCCGCAGGTCGATGCCGTGGCGGAAAACTACGACTTCTTCGAGCAGGGCCACTTCGACAGCCCCGGCTACCCGAAGATGCACTTCATCGAGCGTCGTTATGCCGACGATCCCACCAACTGGTGGGCCCCCAACGCCGCATGCTCGGCCGCCATGCTGCGCAGCGCCGGCTTCACCATCCTGGAGCACCCCGAAGAAGAGGTGTTCTTGTGCCGCCATGTCGCTGGCGCGACGGGCGGTGCCGTTTATCCGTCGAGGACGCGTCCGTGATCGAAGCCTGCATGCTCTGGAACGAGCCCAACAACAAGTCGCACTGGGACCCGGCCATCGATCCGGATTGGTCGCAGTTCGGCCGCATGGTGGTGTTGGCCGCCCAGGCGATCCGGGCCGAGAACGCCCATCTGCCGCGCGTGCTTGGCGGCATGTCGCCCATCGATCCGCACTTCGTGCACCGGCTCGCCGGCTATGGGGTGATGGAGCATCTCGACGCGGTCGCGGTGCATGGGTTCCCGCTCGATTGGAACCTGTGGGGCATCGACGAATGGCCGGCCAAGATCGCCGAGATCAAGGCCGCCACGCACCTGCCCGTGTGGGTCAGCGAGGTCGGGGTCTCGACCTTCGGGGCCGAGGAGGTGCAGGACTGGGGCCTGAAGCGCACGGCCGAACTGCTGCGCGGCCAGGCGCCGCGGGTGCACTGGTATTCGCTCTACGACCTGCCGCGCGAATGGGAGGCGACCACCCGGCACAAGGAAGCGGAAGGCTCCTCCTATTACCGCCATTTCGCCATGGGGCTGCTGCGGGAGGACGGCACCCCGAAACTGGCCGCGAAGCATTTCCATGACTGCGCCCCTGCCATGGGTCTTTGCCAGTGGTTCCACCACGAGGATCATCGGCTCGACGATGCCGTCGAGCACATGAAGCACATGGGGGTGCGCTACCTGCGCACCGGCCTCAGCTGGGCCGATTGGTTCCGCCCCGACGCCGAGCGGTGGTTCGACCGGCTCGTGAAGGCGTTGGAGCCGTTCCAGGTGACGGCCACCTTCTGCTTTACGCCCGAGCATCTCGGGGTCGAGCCCCATCACACCAGCGCGCCCCGCGAACCGGAAGCCTTCGCGGAGTTCTGCGCCACCATGGTGCGGCGCTATGTGGGAAGCGGGCCGACGCCGGAGATCGTGCCGTTCGGCTGAGGGCGGACGCGAGATCGCACCGTCGCCGTCATCGCGAGCGTCAGCGAAGCAATCCAGGGGCCGGGGCTCACCCCTGGCTTGCTTCGTCGCTTCGCGGCTCGCAATGACGGAGGTTGGCTTAACCGGTCTGGGGTTGGGGGGAGGCAGCGCCCTTCTGCGCCGGAATCGACGCCTATCGCTTTGACCTTCGTGCTCTGAACCATAGTTCCCCCTCGCGATCCCTCGATCGCGCGGAGATCGCCTTGAGATGACCTACGAGATCAGCGTCGGACCGGCTCAGATCACGGTCAATCTCGGCGAATGCGTGCTGATCACCGAGCAGGACGGGCAGGTGCATCAGCCGAGCGAGCGCGGACTGTTTTATCGCGACACCCGTCTTCTCAGCGCCTGGACGATCGAGATCGACGGCAAGCCCTGGCAGCTCCTGAGTTCCGCCGGCATCTCGCATTTCGCCTGCCAGGTCGTGATGACCAACCGGGCGTTGCCGATCGATAGCGGCGAGATCCCGGCCGGCTCGGTGAGCCTCACCTTGTCGCGCATCCTGTCGCAAGGCGGCATGCGCGAAACGCTCACCGTCCGCAATCACAACCGCACGGCGGTCGACACCGCGCTGACGATTGCCATGGCGTGCGATTTTGCCGACATCTTCGATGTGAAGTCGCACCGTATCGTCAGCCGCGGCCGGTCGGAAACCAGCTGGGCCGCGACCGAGGGCCGGCTCGAGACCGTGCATATCAACCAGACATTCCGGCGGGGCTTGGCGGTGTCGCCCGTCGATGACCTGCCGAAGCCCGTTCTGGTCAATGGTGCGCTCTGCTTTCCGCTGCGCATCGACCCCCAGGGCACCTGGACCACCCAGCTCGACTACCAAGCCATCGACGGCGACGTGCGGCAACCGCCGTCCGACGCCGATTTCGCATCGGGCAAGGATTCGGCTCAAGCCAAGGCGCTCGACAAATGGCGTGCCCAGGCGACGCGGCTCGCCACACCCTACACGGCCTTGCAGCAGCTCTACGACCAGTCGCTCGATGACCTCGCGGCCCTCCGGCTGCCGATCAGTGGCAACGACGGCGAATGCTTCATCCCGGCCGCCGGCATCCCGTGGTTCGCGGCCTTGTTTGGCCGCGACAGTCTGATCACCGCAATCCAGACGGTGCCGATCTATCCGGATTTCGCCCGCGGGGCGCTCGAGATCCTGGCCCATTACCAGGCCACCGGAACCGACGACAGCCGCGACATGCAGCCGGGCAAGATCCCGCACGAGCTGCGGCGCGGCGAATTGGCGGAGCTCGGCCTCGTGCCGTATCGGCCTTATTACGGCACCGCCGATGCGACACCGCTCTACATCATCCTGCTGCACCACGCCTGGGTTTATTCGGGCGACAAGGCGCTGATCGAGACGCACCTGCCCACCGCCGAACGCTGCCTGGAATGGATCGACCATCATGGCGACCTTGATGGCGACGGCTTCCAGGAATACCGGCGCCGCAGCCCGAAGGGCGCCGAGAACCAGGGTTGGAAGGATTCCGGCAACGCCGTGCTGTACGAGAACGGCGACGACGTGCCGGCCCCCAAGGCTTTGTGTGAGCTGCAGGGCTACGTCTACGACGCGTGGCTCCGCATGGCCGCGATCTATGACGCGCTCGGCGAGGGCGATAAGGCCGCCACCCTGCGCTTAAAGGCGCATGACCTTTACACCCGCTTCAACGCCGTGTTCTGGGACGAGGCCCAGCAGTTCTACGCGTTCTGCCTCGACCCGCAGAAGCGGCGCGTGATGAGCATCGCCTCGAACCCCGGCCACCTGCTGTGGTCCGGCATCGTGCCGCCCGAGCGGGCCGCGGCTGTGGTCAAGCGCCTGATGGCCGACGACATGTGGAGCGGCTGGGGCGTCCGTACGCTTTCGGCCCACCACCCGGCCTATAATCCGCATGATTATCAGCTTGGCGCCGTATGGCCGCACGACAACGGCTTCATCGCGCTCGGCTTCAAGCGCTATGGGTTCCACGACGAGGCGAACCGGATCGCCAAGGGTCTGGTGGATGCCGCCGACCGGTTCATGTCGAGCCGCCTGCCGGAGGTGTTCGCCGGCACCAGCCGGGACGATTCGCCGTTCCCGGTGCAATATCTCGGCGCCAACGTGCCGCAGGCCTGGGCGGCCGGATCGGTGTTCTGTTTCGTGCGCGCCATCCTGGGTCCGTTCGTCGATGTGGCGCGGAGAACGATCTTCACCGATGCCCACCTGCCGGACTGGTTGCCGGGCTTCGACGTGTACAATCTGAATGTCGGCCCCGACATCACGGTGGACCTGCGTGTTTGGCGCGACGGAAAGGCGACCAGGGTGACGCTGCTGCGTGGTGAGGGCGTCGATTTGCAGCATCGCGACTTCGCCGCAGGGTTCGATCATGCCGCGATCGAACCCAGTGCGGTGGAGGCGGAAAAGCGGCCTTGATTTGCGTCGCACGGACGCCGCGCACCCTTGAACGGTTCAAGAGTTTCTGTAAGGGTGAGCACTCGTAAATAGGACAGTCTCACTGACCTTCTCCGCCATGCTGGGCGGTGGACGGATCGGCTTGGGGCTGCTGGTGCCAGCAGGGAGGTCGGTCATGGGCGTGAGCGACAAGCAGGGTCTCGTTTCGGCGTCGATCGCGGGTCATCCCGCGACCAAACGTCCGATGATCGATCCGGCCCTGCCCAAGGCTCAGGGCCTCTACGATCCGACGCGTGAGAAGGACGCCTGCGGGGTCGGCTTCGTGGCCGACATGAAGAACCGCAAGTCGAACGACATCGTCGGCATGGGTCTGCAGATCCTGGCCAACCTCGACCACCGGGGCGCCGTGGGGGCCGATCAGCATGCGGGCGACGGCTGCGGCATGCTGGTGCAGATTCCGCATGGATTTTTCGTCGAGCAGGTGAAGGCGCTCGGCTTCACGCTGCCGGAGCCGGGCCGCTACGCGGTAGGCTTCTTCTTCATGCCGCGTGACCCCGAAGGCCGTCGCATCGTGGCCGAAGTCGTGGCCGAAACCTGCCGCCGCGAAGGCCAGCCGCTGCTCGGCTGGCGCGATGTGCCGACCGACCCGTCCGTGCTGGGCGAGAGCGTGGTGCCGCATGCCCCGGCCTGCGTGCAGCTTTTCATCGGCAGCGGCGACATGGGCGCCGATCAGGAGGCTTTCGACCGTCGCCTGTTCATCCTGCGCAAGGTGATCTCGGGCGTCGTGCACGCCATGGACGATGCCCGGGTGGAGGGGTTCTACCCCGTGTCCCTGTCGTCCCGCACGGTGGTCTACAAGGGTCTGCTGCTGGCGACCCGGCTCGGTCAGTTTTATCCCGACCTGAAGGACCCGACGTTCCAGTCGGCCCTGGCGCTCGTGCACCAGCGTTTCTCGACCAACACCTTCCCGTCCTGGTCGCTGGCCCACCCCTATCGCATGGTCGCCCATAACGGCGAGATCAACACGCTGCGCGGCAACGTCAACTGGATGGCGGCCCGTCAGGCGTCGGTGGAATCGCCTTTGTTCGGGCCCGACATCTACAAGCTGTGGCCGATCTCCTACGAGGGGCAGTCCGACACGGCGTGTTTCGACAACGCGCTCGAATTCCTGGTGCAGGGCGGCTACTCGCTCAGCCACGCCATGATGATGCTGATCCCCGAGGCCTGGGCCGGCAATCCGCTGATGGATGAAAGCCGACGCGCCTTCTACGAATATCACGCGGCCTTGATGGAGCCGTGGGACGGGCCGGCTGCGGTCGCCTTCACGGACGGCCGTCAGATCGGCGCCACGCTCGACCGCAACGGCCTGCGGCCCGCGCGCTATCTCGTGACCGACGGCGACCTCGTGGTGCTGGCCTCGGAATCCGGCACGCTGCCGATCCCGCAGTCGAGCATCGTCACCAAGTGGCGCCTGCAGCCGGGCAAGATGCTGCTCGTCGACCTCGAGCAGGGACGCATCATCTCGGACGACGAGGTGAAGACCGAGCTTGCGGCCTCGCACCCCTATGCGGATTGGGTGAAGCGCACCCAGATCGTGCTCGAAGACCTGCAGAACGTCGAGGCGCGGGCCGCCCGCACCGACGTGCCGTTGCTCGATAAGCAGCAGGCCTACGGCTATTCGAAGGAAGACCTCACCACCCTGCTGGCTCCGATGGGCGCCAAGGGCGAGGAGCCGACCGGCTCCATGGGCACCGACACGCCCATCGCGCCGCTCTCCGACAAGCCGAAGCTGCTCTATAACTACTTCAAGCAGAATTTCGCCCAGGTGACGAACCCGCCGATCGACCCGATCCGCGAGGAGCTCGTCATGAGCCTGATCTCGTTCATCGGGCCGCGGCCGAACATCTTCGACATCGAGGGCACCTCGAAGCGCAAGCGCCTCGAAGTGCGCCAGCCGATCCTCACCAACGACGATCTCGAGAAGATCCGCTGCATCTCGTTTTTTGAGGAAGCCTTCGACACCAAGACGCTCGACATCACCTATGCGGCGAAGCTCGGCGCCGACGGCATGGGCGACAGCCTCGACCGTTTGTGCGACCGCGCCGAGGCGGCGGTCGATGGCGGCTATAACATCATCATCCTTTCGGATCGCATGATGGGGCCGGATCGCATCCCGATCCCGGCGCTGCTGGCGACCGCGGCCGTGCACCATCACCTGATCCGCAAGGGCCTGCGCACCTCGGTCGGCCTCGTGGTCGAAACCGGCGAAGCGCGCGAGGTGCATCACTTCGCCTGTCTGGCGGGCTACGGCGCCGAGGCCATCAACCCTTATCTTGCTTTCGAGTCGCTGAAGGCTTTGGCGAAGGAATTCCCCGAAGAGGTCAACGAAAAGGACTCGGCCACCCGCTTCATCAAGTCGGTCGACAAGGGCCTGCTGAAGGTGATGTCCAAGATGGGCATTTCCACCTACCAGTCTTATTGCGGCGCCCAGATCTTCGACGCGGTCGGGCTCGGCGACGCCTTCATCGCGCAGTATTTCACCGGCACACATTCGTCGATTTCGGGCATCGGCCTGCGCGAGGTGGCGATCGAGGCGGTGAAGCGCCACACGGATGCCTTCGGCGAGAACCCGATCTACCGCTCCGCCCTCGATGTCGGCGGCGACTACGCTTACCGGGTGCGGGGCGAGGCCCACACCTGGACGCCGCAATCGGTGTCGCTGCTGCAGCACGCCGTGCGCGGCAACAGCCAGGACCAGTATCGTGCCTATGCCAAGCTGCTGAACGAGCAGGACGAGCGGCTGCTGACCATTCGCGGGCTGTTCCGCCTGAAGACCGCCGAAGAAGACGGGCGTCAGCCCGTGCCGCTCGAGGAGGTCGAGTCCGTCGCGTCCATCGTCAAGCGCTTCTCGACCGGTGCCATGAGCTTCGGCTCCATCTCGCGCGAGGCCCATACCACGCTGGCGATCGCGATGAACCGCATCGGCGGTAAGTCGAACACCGGCGAGGGCGGCGAGGAATCCGATCGCTTCAAGCCGCTGCCGAATGGCGACTCGATGCGCTCGGCCATCAAGCAGGTGGCCTCGGGCCGCTTCGGTGTGACGACCGAATACCTCGTCAACGCCGATATGATCCAGATCAAGATGGCGCAGGGCGCGAAGCCCGGCGAGGGCGGGCAGTTGCCCGGCCATAAGGTGGACGCCACCATCGCCAAGGTTCGCCATTCGACCCCGGGCGTCGGCCTCATATCGCCGCCGCCGCACCACGACATCTATTCGATCGAGGATCTGGCGCAGCTCATCTACGACCTGAAGAACGTCAATCCGGTGGCCAAAGTGTCGGTCAAGCTGGTGGCCGAGATCGGCGTCGGAACGGTGGCGGCGGGCGTTTCTAAGGCGCGGGCCGACCATGTGACGATCGCGGGCTTCGAGGGTGGCACCGGCGCTTCGCCGTTGACCTCCATCAAGCATGCGGGCAGCCCTTGGGAGATCGGCCTTGCCGAAACCCAGCAGACCCTGGTGCTGAACCGTCTGCGCTCGCGCATCACCGTGCAGGTCGATGGCGGCTTGCGCACGGGACGCGACATCGTGGTGGGGGCGTTGCTCGGCGCCGACGAATTCGGCTGCGCCACGGCGCCGCTGATCGCCGCCGGCTGCATCATGATGCGCAAGTGCCACCTCAACACCTGCCCGGTGGGCGTCGCCACCCAGGACCCGGTGCTGCGTCGCAAGTTCGTCGGCCAGCCCGAGCATGTCATCAACTTCTTCTTCTTCGTCGCCGAAGAAGTGCGCGAGCTGATGGCCCAGATGGGGTATCGCACCTTCGAGGAGATGGTGGGCCAGATCCACATGCTCGACCGCGACCGCGCCATCGAGCATTGGAAGGCCAACGGGCTCGACTTCGCCAAGCTGTTCCACCGCCCGGAGATGACGGCTGGAGACAGCCTCCACAACACGGATGAGCAAGACCACAACCTCGGCCGGGTGCTCGACCGCACCCTGATCGAGAAGAGCCAGGCGGCGCTCGACCGCAAGGAAGCCGTGCGGTTCGAGTTGCCGATCACCAACGTCGACCGCACCACGGGGGCCATGCTGTCTGGCGAGGTGGCGAGGCGCTACGGCCATGCCGGCCTGCCGGCCGGCACCATTCACGCCAAGTTCAACGGCACCGCCGGCCAAAGCTTCGGCGCCTTCGTGGCCAAGGGTGTGACGCTGGAGCTCGAGGGCGAGGCCAACGACTATGTCGGCAAGGGGCTGTCGGGCGGCCGGCTGATCGTCTACCCGTCGCGTGAGGCCACCCAGATCGTGCCCGAACATTCGATCATAGTGGGCAACACGGTGATGTATGGCGCCATCGCGGGGGAATGCTTCTTCCGCGGCGTCGCGGGCGAGCGCTTCGCGGTGCGGAACTCGGGTGCCACCGCGGTGGTCGAGGGCACGGGCGACCATGGCTGCGAATATATGACGGGCGGCACTGTGGTGGTGCTCGGGCCGACGGGCCGCAACTTCGCGGCCGGCATGTCGGGCGGCATCGCCTATGTGCTCGACGAAGCGGGCGACTTTGCACGAAAGTGCAACATGGCGATGGTGGAACTCGAATCCGTGCCGGCTGAGCTGTCGGTGGCGGAACGGCAGTTCCATGAAACCAACGACCTCAGCCACGTCGACCACGTCAAGGTGCAGAGCGACATGACGCGCCACGACGAGCGTCGGCTGCATCATCTCGTCAGCCAGCACGCCAAGCTGACCGGCTCGGAGCGCGCCAAGGCCATTCTGGCCGACTGGCATGGCCTGCTGCCCAGATTCAAGAAGGTGATGCCGGTGGAATACCGGCGCGCCCTGTCGGAACTGATCTCGGACGTGGAAGAAGAGGCGCCCTTGATGGCCCTCGCGGGGGAATAAATGGGGAAGGTCACCGGCTTTCTGGAAATCGACCGACGGGACCGGCGCTATGCGCCGGCCTCGGACCGGATCCGTCACTACAAGGAATTCGTGCTGCCGTTGTCCGAACCCGCCGTGCGGGAACAGGGCGCGCGCTGCATGGATTGCGGCATCCCGTATTGTCACAACGGTTGCCCGGTCAACAATCAGATCCCCGACTGGAACGATCTGGTTTATTCGGGCAAGTGGCAGGAAGCTTCGCGCAACCTGCATTCCACCAACAACTTTCCCGAATTCACCGGCCGCATCTGTCCGGCACCCTGCGAGCAATCCTGCACGCTCAATCTGCTGGACGCGCCGGTCACCATCAAGACGATCGAGAACGCCATTGCCGACAAGGCCTGGGCGGAAGGCTGGATCAAGCCCGAGCCGGCCAAGCTGAAAACGGGTAAGTCCGTTGCGGTGATCGGCTCCGGCCCGGCCGGCCTCGCCTGTGCGCAACAGCTCGCGCGCGCCGGGCACGACGTGCACGTCTACGAGAAGAACCAGAAGGCCGGCGGCCTGCTGCGCTACGGCATCCCGGAGTTCAAGCTCGAGAAGCGCCATATCGACCGCCGCATCGAGCAGATGCAGGGCGAGGGCGTGACGTTCCATTGCGGCGTCCATGTCGGCATCGACGTGAAGGCCGCGGAACTGACGGCGCAATACGATGCCGTGATCCTGGCGGGCGGCGCCGAGAAGGGGCGCGACCTGCCGATCCCCGGCCGCGACCTGCGCGGCGTGCATTATGCCATGGAGTTCCTGCCGCAGCAGAACCGGCGCCTGATGAAGGAGCCGCTGCGCACCAACGACCCGATCCTGGCGCACGGCAAGCATGTGGTGGTGATCGGCGGCGGCGACACGGGGTCCGATTGCATCGGCACCTCCATACGCCAGGGCGCCTTGTCGGTGACGCAGCTCGAAATCATGCCCGAGCCGCCCGCCAAGGAAAACAAGATGCTCACCTGGCCCGATTGGCCGCTGAAGATGCGGACCTCGTCGAGCCAGGAAGAGGGCGCCAACCGCGACTTCGCAGTCAACACCGTCAAGCTGCTGGGCGACGAAGGCGTCGTCACCGGCATCGAATGCGTGCGGGTCGACGACAAATACAAGGCGGTGCCCGGCACCGAATTTCCGCTCAAGGCCGACCTCGTCCTGCTGGCCATGGGCTTCGTGTCGCCCGTGCATGACGGGTTGTTGACGGAGCTCGGCGTCACGCTCGACGGTCGCGGCAACGTGCAGGCCGACCAGAAGGCCTATCGGTCGTCGGTCGACAAGGTGTTTGTGTGCGGCGACATGCGGCGCGGCCAGTCTCTCGTGGTCTGGGCCATCCGCGAAGGCCGTCAGGCCGCCCACGCGGTCGACAAGCACCTCATGGGTGCAACGACACTGCCGCGCTGAAGCGGCAACGACCCGGGCCCTGACCGGCCCGGGAAAGGCTGTTCAGCTTTGCTCAGAGGGCCTCGGCGGCAGGATCGCCACCTTGCGCGGCCGTCGGCCGGAGCAGGGTGGCGACGGTCGATGCCACCCTCGCGTCATCGCGCCACTCCTTCTTTTCAGCCTTGGGCATGGTTCCCGTAGCTTCGCACGGCAAGGCACCGAGCACGGCCGACAGGATGAGGGCCGACAGAATGGCGGTGACGAGTTTGACGATCATGCCTGCGCTGGGGTCCTGAGAGCTTGAGCTGAGCATCAAGCCTCAGGGTTGCGGCGGCAGCGTGGCGCGGGATGTTGTTAGGCCCAGAGCGGCAGTCGAGAAGCCGTCAGTCTAGAGCGGATTGCGCGCTGATTGAGTCGGCGAGGTAGCGGATCAGGATGCGATCTGATTCAGGGTTATGGCTGGCGTTGGGAGGCCGGCCACTATGCCTCGATCGCTGCACTTCGACCTTCGATCCCGTGTTCTTGCCGCCATCGACGACGGTCTGTCTTGCCGGCAGGCCGCAGGTCGGTTCGGTGTCAGCGCTTCGAGCGCGATCCGCTGGCAGGCCTTGCGCCGCGCCGGAGGGGATGCGCGGCCCAAGCCGCAGGGCGGTGATCGGCTTTCCCACCGCACGGAAGCCCATGCCGGGCTGATCGCGGCAGCTCTCGCGGCTGAGCCGGACATCACGTTGCCGGAGTTGAAGGAGCAGCTGGCGGGTCAGGGTGCCCACACCAGCGTGACGGCGCTGTGGCGCTATTTCCGGCGCCACGGCATCACGCGCAAAAAAAGACCGCCCACGCCGCCGAACAGGACCGGCCGGATATTCTGACACAGCGCGAGGACTGGTTCGACAACCAGCTCGATCTCGACCCGGAGCGCCTGGTCTTCCTGGACGAGACGTGGGCATCAACAAACATGGCGCGTCGCTATGGCCGAGCGCCTCGGGGCGAGCGGCTGCGGGTCGGCGTGCCCCATGGCCATTGGAAAACGACAACCTTCGTGGCCGGCCTGCGCTCGAGCGGCATCGTGGCCCCCTTCGTGATCGACGGGGCCATCAACCGAACCGCGTTCGAGACCTATGTGGCCAAGGTGCTCGTCCCCGAACTGAGCCCCGGCGACGTCGTGGTCATGGACAATCTGTCCAGCCACAAGGGCCCGCAGGTCCGCGCCATGATCGAAGCGGCCGGGGCCCGCCTCCTTTATCTCCCACCCTACAGCCCGGACTTTAACCCGATCGAAAACGCCTTTTCCAAGCTCAAGGCGCTTCTCCGCAAAACAGCTGCCCGGACCACCCCAAGCCTCTGGGCCGCCATCGGCAGGCTCATCGACACGTTCACGCCGCACGAGTGCGCCAACTTCTTCGCCGCAGCCGGTTACGATGCAACGTGAAAGGAATCCGCTCTAACGGCGCGGCCAAGCGAAATCGTCCGTCCGCCCTGCATGCTGGCCGGCCGTCGCCTGGAGTGGCGACGAGGCGGCAGCGATGCTGACGAGGTGCCCGTCCTCCGAGCTCGGCACCGCGGTCAGCGTCAGCACCGGGCCCGGCTTGGCCGGTATGGTCGGGCCGGGAACCGGCAGGCCGGCCTCACGCAGGATCTGCGCATTGACGTCGATGGATAGCGCCTGATCGAACACGTCGGTGTTCTGCTGCGGCACCGCGGCGAGTTCGCGGCTGGAGCGCGCCCTGTCGCGCAGGCGCTTCAGCTCGGGCAGCAGGAAGCTTGCCAGCTTCTTCGCCCCGGCCCGGGTAAAATTCCAGCCATTCGACCAGCGCAACGTCGTGGGTCGGCCGTTCACATCCGGCCCCGTCGGGCTGAAGTCGCCGTTCTCGTCCGCGAAAGGCTGCCAGCTGTCCACGAAAGCAGCCCCTTCACGCACGGCACGGTCCTGCACGACCTCGTTGATGGCCGCGTAGAGTTGCGCCTGGGTGGCGTCGCGGACGATGGGTAGCCCCAGCCAGATCAGGGGCACGTGCTTGTCCCGGAACCGGTCGGCCAGACGCGCCACCCGGTCGCCATAGCTCTGCCGCCACGCCGGGCTTCCAGGCAGAAGTTTCACGCCCTGCGGATCGGCCAGCGTCGTCGTGTCGTTGCTGCCGAGCATTATCACGGCGGCATCGAGACGACCGGCCTGCGTGCGGGCTTCCTCGATGGCCTTGTCCCAGGCCGCGGCATCGGTCGCCACCACGCCGACGGCGTCGTCGCTGCGATCGAGCACCTGCCGGACGCCGTCAGGGCTGTCCGTGTCGTTGAGGCCGCGGGCGGCCGACAGCGCGAAATCGTCGCCGAACACCGCCACCACGACATCCGGTTTGGGTGGGGCCGCGGGCGGCGTGCGTCGCACCGGCTGGCTGCGCGCCACGGCTGCCGGCGCCGGTCGGGCG
>NZ_JARPVX010000046.1:0-31554 GCF_033947565.1 Lichenihabitans sp. Uapishka_5 | reverse complement strand
GGGCGGGCTTCCCGGGCCGGCTGGCCCGCGAGCCCGCCGGGCCGATACAGCACCCAGGCCGCCGCGAGGCCGCACAGGGCCGCGGCCGACATCCAGATCCCCGGCGCCGCCACGTCGCCCGTGACCTGGATCAGCCAGGTCGAGATGGCGAGCGAGAAGCCGCCGAGCGTGGTGGCGAGGCTGTAGGCGAGCGAGAACCCGGAAGCCCGGACGCTCGGCGGCACCACCTCGGTCAGGGCCACCACCATGGCGCCGTTGTAGCTGGCGTAAAGGAATGACAGCCACAATTCGACGCCCAGCATGCGGGAGAAGCTTGGCGCCTGCACCAGCCAATGCAGCGCCGGATAGGCGGTGAGGATTGTCAGGATGGTGCTGCCGAACAGGATCGGGCTGCGGCCGATGCGGTCCGAGATCGCGCCCCAGATGGGCAGCCAGATCAGGTTCGAAAGGCCGACGCAGCAGGTGACGATCAGGGCGTCCGACCGCGTCAGCTTCAACTCGCGCTCGCCGAAGGTCGGGGTGTAGGCGGTGATGAGATAGAACGACACGGTGGTCATCAGCACCAGCGCCATGCCGGCCAGCACGATGCGCCAGTTGGCCCCGAGCGTGCGCATGATCTCGCCCGTGGTCGGGTGGTGGGTGCGGGCCGCAAAGGCCGCGGTCTCGGGCAGGCTGCGCCGGATCACGAACAAGAACGGCACGATCAGGCAGCCGATCACGAACGGAATGCGCCAGCCCCAGCTGGCGATGTCGGCCGGGGCGAGCGACTGCGCCAGCCCATAGCCGATGAGCCCGGCCACGATGGTGGCCACCTGCTGCGAGCCCGACTGCCAGGACACGGTGAAGCCTTTGTGGCGCGGCGTCGCCAACTCGCTCAGGTAGACCGACACGCCACCAAGCTCGACGCCGGCCGAAAAACCCTGCAACAGGCGGCCGAGCAGCACCAGGGCCGGCGCCCAGACGCCGATGCTCGCATAAGGCGGCACAAAGGCGATCAACACCGTGCCCGACGCCATGATGCCGAGCGTCAGGATCAGCCCGCGGCGGCGGCCGATGCGGTCGATGTAGCTGCCCAGCACCAGTGCCCCGATGGGCCGCACCAGGAAGCCGGCCCCGAACACCACCAGGGTGGACATCAGGGAGGCAAATTCGTCGGTGGAGGGGAAGAAGGCGGCCGCGATGTTCTTGGCGTAGAAGCCGTAGAGAAAGAAGTCGAACATCTCGAGAAAGTTGCCGCTCGCGACGCGGAACACTGTCCCGACCTTTGAGCGTGCGCCCGCATCCTGCAGCGGTTCGGCCATCGACAACTCCCTGGCGGCCTATCCGGCCTCGTGTGCCCCGTGCGGCGGGGCTCGTTGGGTCAAGCTGTACCAAGCGCCCGGCACGGGTGTCACGTGCAAACGGGTGGCGGGCCGGCGGCGGCCCTCCCCACCGCGCTTTGTGACGGAACGATGACATGCTACTGGCCCGGCAGGACGGGGCGGGAGAGAAGCCGATGCTGGGCTGGTTTCGGGCGCTGATGCCGAAGGAAGATCGCTTCTTCGGGCTGTTCGAGCGCCATGCCCAGACGCTGGTGGATGGCGCCGAGGCGCTCGACCGGCTGCTGTCGGGCCGCGACAGCGTGCCGGCGGCCTGTCGCGACATCGCCCTGCACGAGACCAGGGCCGACGACATCACGCGCGAAACCCTGTTGGCGGTGCGCCGCACCTTTATCACGCCCTTCGACCGGGGCGACATCCAGGCGCTCGTCACGGCGCTCGACGACGGCATCGACCAGATGCAGAAGACCGCCAAGGCGGTGCAACTGTTCGAGGTGACCACGTTCGATCCCGCCATGCGGGAGATGGGCACCATCATTCTGGAAGCCGCGACGGTGACGCGCGAAGCCGTGCCGCTGTTGCGGTCGATCGGACAGAACGCCACCCGGCTGAACGGGTTGACCGAACGGGTGATCGAGCTCGAGGGGCGTGCCGACGACGTTCACAACGGCGGCCTGAAAGCCTTGTTCGTCGCCTCGGGCGAGGCGCCGATGCGCTTTATCGTCGGCCAGGAGGTCCTCGGCCACCTCGAAAAGGTGATGGACCGCTTCGAGGATGTGGCCAACCAGATCAGCAGCATCCTGGTCGAGCACCTGTAGGCGCCGATGTCGCTCCTCGCCAGCATGCCGCTTGTGGTCGCGCTGATCGGCGTCGCGCTCGTGTTCGACTTCCTCAACGGGCTGCACGATTCCGCCAATTCCATCGCCACCATCGTGTCGACCCGGGTGCTGTCGCCCCGCTACGCGGTCTTATGGGCTGCGTTCTTCAACTTCGTGGCCTTCCTGGTGTTCGGCCTGCACGTCGCCGGCACGGTCGGCTCGGGCATCGTGGCGGTCGACGTCATCGACGACCGGGTGATCTTCGGGGCGCTCGGCGGCGCCATCGTGTGGAACCTCGTCACTTGGCGGCTCGGCATCCCGTCGAGTTCATCCCATGCGCTGATCGGTGGGCTGCTCGGGGCCGGCATCGCCAAGGGCGGCCTCGCGGCCGTGGTGTGGGGCGGCGTCGGCAAGACCGTGGCGGCCATCGTGCTGTCGCCGGCGCTCGGCTTCGCCCTGGCGCTGTTGCTTGTGCTGGCCGTGTCCTGGGGCTTCGTGCGGTCGACACCCGGTCGCGTCGACCGGGTGTTCCGGGTGGCGCAGTTCTTTTCCGCCTCGCTCTACAGCCTCGGCCATGGCGGCAACGACGCGCAAAAGACCATGGGGGTGATCGCGGCCCTCTTGTTCGCGCACGGGGTGGAGCACGGCGGCTTTCACGTGCCGCTCTGGGTCGTGTTGTCGTGCCAGTCCGCTATGGCGCTCGGCACCCTGCTGGGCGGCTGGCGCATCGTCCACACGATGGGATCGAAGATCACCCGGCTGACGCCGATGCAGGGCTTCTGCGCCGAGACGGGCGGCGCCGTGACGTTGTTTCTGGCGACGCTCGGCGGCATCCCGGTTTCCACCACCCACACGATCACCGGGGCCATCATCGGGGTCGGGGCCGCCCGGCGTGTGTCGGCGGTGCGCTGGAACGTGGCGCAGGGCATCGTGGTGGCCTGGGTGGTCACCATGCCGGCCGCGGCCCTGGTGGCGGCGACGCTGTACTGGGTGTCGGGCCTCGCCTGACGGGTTCAGCCGATCAGCGCCAGATAGGCCGCGACCGTGAACACCGACAATAGCGTCGAGGCCAGGATGACCCGCGCCGTGACGGCCGCCTCGCGCCGGTAGAACTCGGCCAGCATGAAGGGCCCCGTGCCGGTCGGCAGCGCCGCCAACAACACCGCCGCATGGGTGAGGGGTGCGGGCAGGGCGAGGACGCGGGCGCAGCCATAGGTGAGAACCGGCTGCGCCAGCAGCTTCAGGCCGACCAGCCCGGCCGTGCCGCCCGCCGTGCCGGGCTGCGACGGGCGCGGCTCGGCCAGAAACAGCCCGAGCGCCACCAGGGCGCAAGGCGAGGCGGCGCCGCCGAGCAGCTTCAAAAACTGTTCGGCGCTCGCCGGCACGCCGAGGCCCGCCAGCGGCACCAGCGCGCCCAGCACGGGCGCCACCAGCAGGGGATTGCGGCCGAGCGAACGCGCCACCTTGGCGGCGAGACGCGCCGGATGGGCTTCCGTCTGCAGCCCCACCTCGATCAACACGATGGCGACCGCGAACAGCACGCAGACCGTCAGGATGGTGGCGATCAAGGTCGGCGGCAGGGCCGTGGGGCCCAGCGCCGCGAGCGCCAGCGGGAAGCCGACGAAGCCCGTATTGGCATAAGCGGCGTTGAGGGCGTCGAGGGTGGCGTCCGCGAGGGGGCGTGGGCGCCGCCAGCGCCAGGCGAGCGTCAGCGCGAAGGTGGCGCCGCAGCCGAACCCGAAGGCCGCGATGAAACCGGGCTGCCACAGGTCCGCCAGCTTGGCATTGGCCGTGATGTCGAACAACAGGGCCGGCAGCGCGAGATAGACCACGAAACGGTTCAACTCGCCCGTGGCCTGCGGCCCCAGCACGCCGAGGCGGCGCACCAGCCAGCCCGCGAAGATCAGCGCGAAGACCGGCAGGACGACCAGGGTGGTGGCAAGCATCGGAACTCCGGCGCTGGAGGCTGTCAGGATGAGGTGGAACCCACTTCATCCGATCGGGCCACCATCGGGCGTCGACAAGGGTGTGCCCAACCGTCTAACAAGCGCGGCCGGACCGCATCAGGGGAAAACCAACATGGCAGGTGTGCCGCCGCGCCTTTCAGAGCCCTTCGCGCTCGACGGCGCGCATGTCAGTTTGCGGCCCCTGGCGGTGGCGGATCACGACGCCCTGGTGGAGGCCGTGCGGGACGGCGAGCTTTGGCGGCTGTGGTACACCGCGATCCCGTCGCCCGACACCATGCGGGCCGAAATCGACCGGCGCCTGGCGTTGCAGGCGGCCGGCACCATGCTGCCCTTCACGGTGGTGGCCCGCCCGAGCGGACGCGTCGTCGGCATGACGACCTTCATGAACATCGATGCCGTGGGGCCGCGTGTCGAGATCGGCTCCACCTGGGTCGCCCAGGCGGCGCAGCGCGGCCCGCTCAACACCGAGGCCAAGCTGCTGCTGCTCCGCCACGCCTTCGAAACGTTCGGCTGCCTGGCGGTGGAGCTGCGCACGCATTTCCTGAACCACCAAAGCCGCCGGGCCATCGAGCGGCTCGGCGCCAAGCTCGACGGCATCCTGCGGTGTCATCAGCGCGGCCCCGACGGGGCTTTGCGCGACACCTGCGTCTACAGCATCGTGGCGGCCGAATGGCCGGCCGTGCGGTCACACCTCGGCTTCAAGCTGCAGCGCGCCGCCACGACTTAAGCAGCCCCGAAGCCGCCGCCCGTCGGCGTTATGATGGTGATGGCCTCGCCGGCCGCAAGACGCGTCTGGGCGCAGCCCGGCAGCGTTTCCGTGCTGCCGTCGAGGCGGCGCACCCGATTGGCGCCGCATTGGCCCGGCTCGCCGCCTTCGAGCCCGAAGGGCGCGACGCGACGGCCGCCCGACAACACGGCGCATTCCATCGGCTTCAGGAAGCGGATCGTGCGGGCGGTGCCGTCGCCGGCGGTCCAGCGGCCCTTGCCGCCCGAGCCGCGGCGGATGTGGAAATCCTCGAGCAGCACGGGATAACGCAGCTCCAGGATTTCGGGATCGGTGAGGCGCGAGTTGGTCATGTGGGTGTGGACCGCGTCGGCGCCGTCGAACCCCGGGCCCGCGGGGGCGCCGGAGCAGATGGTTTCGTAATATTGCGTGGTGTTGTCGCCGAAGGTCAGGTTGTTCATCGTGCCCTGGGCGCTGGCGAGCCGGCCGAGCGCCCCGAAGATGGCATCCGTGACGGCCTGGCTCACCTCGACGTTGCCGGCCACCACGGCGGCGGGGAAGCGCGGCGACAACAGCGTGCCGTCCGGCACCACGATGCGCACCGGCCGGAGGCAGCCGGCGTTCATCGGAATGGCGGATTCGACCAGCACTCGGAAACAATACAACACCGCCGCCCGGGTGACGGGGGCGGGCGCGTTGAAGTTGTCGTCGCGCTGCGGCGAGGTGCCGGTGAAGTCCACCGTGGCGGTGCGGGTGTCGCGGTCGACCGTGATGGCGACCTTGACGACGCTGCCCTGGTCGAGCTCCACGGTGAAGTGGCCGTCCTTCAGCGTCGCCACCGCCGCGGCGACGCTGTCGGCGGCATTGTCCTGCACGTGGCCCATATAGGCCTCGACGGTCGGCAGGCCGAAATGCGCCACCATGCGGGCGAGCTCGGCCACGCCCTTCTGGTTGGCGGCGATCTGGGCCTTCAGGTCGGCGAGGTTCTGGACCGGGTTGCGGACCGGGTAGGGGCCGCCCGTCAACAACGCCAGCACCTCCGCCTCGCGGAAGCGGCCGCCCTCCACCAGCACGAAATTGTCGATGTAGACGCCTTCCTCGTGGATGGTGCGGGCGAGTGGCGACATGGAGCCCGGCGCGATGCCGCCGATGTCGGCATGGTGGCCGCGCGAGGCGACGAAGAACTGCAGGTCACCGGTCGGATCGAAGACCGGCGCCACCACGGTGATGTCGGGCAGGTGGGTGCCGCCGTTGTAAGGCGCGTTGAGGGCGTAAACGTCGCCGGGCCGCATCGTGCCGCCGAAGCGGTCGATGACGCTGCGCACCGACATGTCCATCGAGCCGAGATGCACCGGAATATGTGGGGCATTGGCCACCAGGGCCCCGTGCCGGTCGAACACCGCGCAGGAAAAGTCGAGCCGTTCCTTGATGTTGACCGAGGCGGCGGTGTTCTGCAGCACCAGCCCCATCTGTTCGGCGATCGACATGAACAGGTTGTTGAACACTTCGAGCAGCACCGGGTCGGCCGCGGTGCCGAGCGCCCGCGCGTCGGGCCGCGGGATGTGCCGCGTCAACAGCACGTGGTCGCGGGCCGTGATGCGGCCGCTCCAGCCCGGCTCGACCACGATCGTCTGGTGCGGCTCGACCAGCAGCGCTGGCCCCGGCAGGCGCATGCCGGGACGGAGGTGTTCGCGGCGGAACACCGGCGCCTCGTGCCAGGCGCCTTGCGAGAAGAACCGGGTGCGGCTGGCCTCGGGCGCTACAGCGTCGGTCTCGGCAAAAATCGGCTCGTCGGCGTCGCTGCCGCCGCCCATGGCTTCGACGAACAGCATCTCGACCTGCAGTGCTTTTGCCGGATCGTTGAAGCCGAAGCGTGCCAGATGGGCGGCCTCGAACGCCGCTCGCATGGCGTCGGGCGGGCCGAAGTCGACCGGCAGCGCCGTGTCGGTGCCGGCATAGCGGATGTGGACGAGACGGCTCAGGGTTCGACCGGCGGCCGGAACGCCCTGGCGGTCGAGCTCCGCCGCGGCCTCGGCCGCGAGGGCGTCGAGCCCGGCCGCAACGGCCGGCAGGGCGGCAGCCTCGAACGCCACCTGCAGGGTCGCCTGGCGGGTGGCCCGGATGTCGGCCAAGCCCATGCCATAGGCCGACAACAGGCCCGACAGCGGGTGCAGCAGCACTGTTTCCATCCCGAGCGCGTCGGCCACCAGGCAGGCGTGCTGGCCGCCGGCGCCGCCGAAGCATTGCAGCGCATAGCCGGTGACGTCGTAGCCGCGCTGCACCGAAATCTTCTTGATCGCATTGGCCATGTTGGCGCAGGCGATCTGGATGAAGCCGTCGGCCAGTGCTTCCACGGATCGGCCATGGCCGGCCGCGAGCGCCGCGAAGCCGTGCGCCACGGCGGCCCGGTCGAGGGGCAGGTCACTGTTTGGGCCGAACATGCGGGGGAACAGTTCGGGCTGCAGCTTGCCCAGCATGACGTTGGCGTCCGTCACGGTCAGCGGGCCGCCGCGGCGATACGCGGCCGGGCCGGGATTGGCGCCGGCCGAGTCGGGCCCGACCGTGAAGCGGCCGTCGGTCGCATGCAGGATCGAGCCGCCGCCGGCCGCCACCGTGTGGATCAGCATCATCGGGGCGCGGATGCGGACGCCCGCGACTTCGGCCTCGACGGTGCGCTCATAGGTACCGGCGAAATGCGACACGTCGGTTGAGGTGCCGCCCATGTCGAAGCCGATCACCCGGTCGAGGCCGGCGAGGGCCGCGGTGCGGATGGCGCCCACCACGCCACCGGCTGGGCCCGACAGGATGGCGTCGCGGCCCTGGAACAGCGCCGCATCGGTCAGGCCGCCCGACGAGGCCATGAACATCAGCCGGCAGCCCGCCTGGCCGCTGTTTCGGCCACCCGCCTCGGTCGGGCCGCTCAGTTCGGCCGCGACCCGGTCGACGTAGCGGCGCAGGATGGGCGACAGATAGGCGTCCGCCACCGTGGTGTCGCCACGTCCGACGAACTTCACCAGCGGGCTCGTGCTGTGCGAGGTCGACACCTGGGTGAAGCCGACGCGCCGTGCCAGGGCTGCCACCGCGGCCTCGTGGGCCGGAAAGGCATAGCCGTGCATGAACACGATCGCGCAGGCCCGGAACCCGTCGGCATGGGCGGCCCGCAGCGCGGCTTCGGCCTCGGCTTCGTCGAGCGTCTGTTCGAGCGCGCCGTCGGCCCGCACCCGCTCGGTCACTTCGGCGACGCGGGCGTATAATTGCTCGGGCTTGATGATCCGCTGGGCGAAGATGTCCGGGCGGGCCTGATAGCCGATCGCCAGGGCGTCGCGGAAGCCGCGGGTGGTCAGCAACAGCGTCCGGTCGCCCTTGCGCTCCAGCAGCGCGTTGGTGGCGACCGTGGTGCCCATCTTGACGGCGTCGATGCGGTCTGACGGGATCGGCGCCTCGCGGGGAACGCCGAGCAGATCCCGGATGCCGGCCAGGGCCGCATCCGGATAGGCTTCGGGGTTCTCGGACAGCAGCTTCGTGGCATGCAGCCGGCCGTCGGGGTCACGCCCGACCACATCCGTGAAGGTGCCGCCGCGATCGATCCAGAATTCCCAACCGCCCACGCTCGATCCTCCCCGTCACGCCGCATTTGGATGTGATCGACCCGGGAGCGCAACGGTCACGGTCGGCTGACGACACCCGGTAAGACCGTGACCCTCAGGCGGCCGCGAGCGTCAGGCCGCGCGGCTCGGCGACGAGCTGGAACAGGTAGAAGCCGTTGAAGCGTTCCGCGACGGCGGCGGCGCGAGAATCGAAACCCGGCGGCGTCGCGCCATGGTCGAGGCGGTGCGCCGTGTAGTGCCAATCTCCCGACATCAGGAAACCCGGCAAGGCCTGATGGGCCGGCACGGCGCACCACAGGTCCGCTTCGGCCGTCCGCCGAAAGAAGTGCCAGGTGACCATCTTGGTGTTCGTCATGCCGATCTCCTGACGCAGCCGGAAGCCGGGATCGCCGCCTCTGCCGCGGACGAAAGGTCCGAAGCTTCATGGCGGAACGCATAAACGAGGAGCATGACAGTATTGAGGCCGGGATGCGTCGTGTTGGCCACCGTTCAAGATACAAAAAAGGCGCGCCCCTCAATCGAGGCCGCGCCTATACTTGGAATAATTAAAGAACTACCCGCGTGGAGCGCGGTCGATCAGCAGAAGTGCTTTTTCGGTCTGCTTCGACAAACCCGGAGCTTCGTCCAGGGCCGCGAAATCGGCATCGGTATAGGGCGCGCCATGGCCGCCGACGAAAACCCGGAGACCGGTCTTGGTCATCACCGCATCGCCGCGCTTCAAGGTGCGATCGTCGAAGATCGAGACCGGGGCCACGGGGCCGACGGCGATCTTGGCCACGGCAACCTGGGCCGGGCGGGCATGACGGCGCCGCACGATCACGGGCCGATCCTGCGGGGCCTCATAGGCGGGCTCGGGCGCCGGGGCCGCATCGTTGCCGCCGATACCGAATTGTTGGCGGAAAAAGGCGCCGATGCCGCCGTCATCGGCCGCGAACCCTTGTGTGACAGGGGCGCAGATCATCATGGCGACCGCCAGGACGGCCAACCCCGATCGTCGCCGCCATCCCGAAACCTGCGCCACCCCTGCCTCCTCACGGCAGCTCGCGCCACCAACCTTGACCTTGACCATCATGTTCAGGTCGCACCTTGTTGCGTGATCTCCCTCGGATCTCAACTGCGTTCGTACAAGCCGATGAGATATCCCTTGGCTAAGACATGCGCCTTCATGGCTTCCACCACGGCACTGCGGCCGGGCTCGTCCTCGAAGTCGAGCACCTTGTCGAGCGCGAAGACCTGGAAGGCGTAATGGTGGGCACCGTGACCGGAGGGCGGGTCCGGCGGCAGGTACTCGGCCTTGAAAAACGAGTTCTTGCCGAGCGCCTGGGGCCAGCCGCCGCTGCCTTCGCTCTTCAGCATGCCTTCCTCCAGCATGCCGTCGGCAGCCGCGAGGTTCCAGGCGATCGCATGGACGAGGGGCGACAGCGTCGGGCTGTCGGCATCCTCAACCAGCAGCACCACGGCCGCCGTGTTGTCGGGAATGCCCGACCAGGCGAGGGGCGGCGACACCTTGGCGCCATCCTCGGTATAACGCGACGGGATCGGCGCGCCGTTCGCAAAGGCCGTGCTGGTGACAGCGATCGTTTCCGGCACCGCCGCGAAATCCGCCGACATCACGGTGAGCTTGTCCACCCCGGGACGAAACCCCTTGAGCGCCTGCCCAAGGGCGGAGGGGATGTGTTCAAGCATGACGCGATCCGGCCCCGAGGTTCTGGTTTGATGTGGCAACGCTCAAGCCGGCTTTCGGTTCGAGTCGCGTGTCGCAAAACTTTGCTGCAGCCGTATGACGGCTGGCTTCACGGCGGCGGGTCGATGTCTTCGCGCCGCAGGATCGTCGCCGCAGTTTCGAGGTCGCGGCCAAGCGGGCGATCGTCGCGGAACACCGGCAGGTGGGCGCGCAGGCGGGCGTGCAGCGCCCCGGTGCCGGCTCCCCGGGCGTGCGGCCCGGGATAAAGGTCCGAGGCTTGCGCCGCCACCACCCATTCGATGCCGAGCACCTGGGCGGCGTTGTCGAGGATCACCAGGGTTTTCAGGCTGGCCGGCGTGGCGTGGCTGAGGTAGTCTTCCTGCAGCCCGGAGGTGATGCCGCCGTCGAGGCTCGCCGGCGCCGCGAGGCGGCGGTTCTCGGCCACCAGCGAGGCGGCCGTATATTGGGCGATCATCAGCCCGGAATGCAGGCCGCCGGTGCCGGCCAGGAACGGCGGCAGGCCGCTGACCAGCGGGTTGAGCAGCCGGTCGAGCCGTCGCTCCGCCATGGCGGCCACCTCGGCCACCGCGATGCCGAGCGTGTCCATGGCGAGCGCCACGCCGGCCCCGACCGCATGGGCGGTCGAAAACACCTCCGGGGCCTCGGGCGTGCCGCCGACCAGCGGGTTGTCGGTGGGCGAGGCCAGTTCGCGATCGACCACGGTGGCCGCATAGGCGAAGGCGTCGCGGGCGGCGCCATGCACGTGCGGCACGGCTCGCAGGCTCAAGGCGTCCTGCAGCCGCCGGCCCTTTGCGGCCGCCACGCGGTCGCTTCCGGCGAGATAGCCTCGCAGCCGGGCCGCGGTGGCCTTCAGGCCGGGCGAGGCATGCAGGTTCATCGGCGCGGCCGCGAAGGCGCTGTCCTGGCTGCCGACCGCTTCGAAGCTCAGCGCCGCCAGCCCATCGGCCCAGTCGAACAGCCGCTCGGCCTGGGCCAGCGCCAGGGCCGCGAGGCCGGTGGCGCAGGGCGTGCCGTTGATGAGGCTGAGGCCTTCCTTGGTGTCGAGCACGAGCGGTGCCAGGCCGTGGTGCCCGAGGGCCTCGCGGGCCGGCCGCAGCGCGCCGTCGACGAGACCTTCGCCCTCGCCGATCAGCGCCAGCGCCACATGGGCCATGTGGCTGAGATAGCCGACGGAGCCCTGGCGCGGCACGGCCGGAATGCAGCGCCGCTCGAGACACGCAAGCAGCAGCGCCACGACGGCCGGCCGCACGCCCGAGCGGCCATGGCTCAGGTTAGCGACGGCGGCCGCCATGATGGCGCGGGTCTCGGCTTCCGGCAGGTGCGGCCCGGTGCCGACCGCATGGCTGAGCACGATGTGGCGCGACAAGGCGCGCTGCTCGGCCGGCGGCACCACGGTGTCGCAAAAGGCGCCGATGCCGGTGCTGACCCCATAGGCCGGGATGCCCCGCGCCACGATGGCGTCCACCACGGCACGCGCCGCCGCGATGCGCTGCCAGGCGGTCTCGGGCAGCCGCATCGGGCCTCCGCGGGCCACCGCCGCGATGGTGCGCCAGCCGAACGCGGCCTCAGGGTCGGCCAGGGGCATCATGGTCGGGCGCCGCTCAGCGGGCCGGGGTGGGGATCAGAACCGCGGCGGTCGGCCGCTCGGTCTTGTATTGGCCGCGGATGACGTGGACGAAGGCCAAGGTGGCGACGCCCAGGAACGTCACCCACCAGAGCTGGGTGGTGTCGAGGCCCCACAGCGTGACGGTGAACACCGCCGCCAGTTCGGCCAGCAGGAACGGCGCCACCGTGGCCGAGGCACGGCCAACCGCCGCAAAGGCGCCGGCCACGAAGCAGGCCGCGAGGACCGCCCCCACCACGCCAAGCTCGTACCAGGTCTCGAACAGGAGGCTGTGGGGGGCCGGACCGGGGATGAAACCACTCGATACGGCGCGCGACATGATGTCGAAGCCATGGCCGGTAATGAGCCGCAGCGGCTCCGCCGTCACGACATCGGCCCAGATGCGGATCGAGGCCGCCACCTCGACGAGCGGCGGCAGCCGCAGGCCGAGCCCGGCGCCGAGCGCCGCATCGAGCGGCTTCATCAGGCAGAACGGCAGCACGGGGGCCAGCAGAAACAGCGCCACCACGAAGCCGCCCATCAGCCGGGCGACGCGGGCCGGGTTCCAGGTCGCGATCGCAAAGGTCAGGGCCCCCACGGCGAGCGCCGCCAGGGCGGTCGAGGTCCAGGCCGCCAGAGCCGCGACCGCCACGGCCATCGCCATCAGGCCGGCCGCGAACCAACGGTCGCGCACCGCCAGGGCGCCGAGCACGGGCCATACCAGCGTCACGAGCGTCAAGGCGGCGCGCTCCGGCGTCGAATCGCCGGTCTGCATGGCGAGCAGCGGCTGCGGCGACAGCACCATCGTGGCGACCGTGGCCACCACCGCGGCTGCAAGCCCGATGGGAAACAGGTAAAGGTTCGACGTGCGGGTGCGGTCGGGCAGCAACGCCACCGTCAAAGCCACGAGGCCCAGGGTGCCGCCGGTCTTCCACAGCCGGGCCGCGGCCTCGGCCGGAAACGGCGTCCAGGCGAGCGACAGGGCGCACCAGGCGAGAAGGCCGAGGCCGCTCAAGGCCGGCACGGTGGCGCCCATCTGGCGCAGGCGATCACGCAGCTGCACGTGGGGCAACATCAGGCCGCCGATCAACACCAGGGCGGTGCCGATCGGCACCAGGGAAAACAAGGCGCGCCGCGACAGGATCACGCTGACCGGTACCGCCATGGCCAGGATCACTAGGCCGACGCGCAACAAGAACCCACCGGCATCGATGGCCGGATCCTCAACAGGCTTGCGGGGCGATAAGGGCATGAAGGGCGCGAAACGAGGCCTTCCCAGTGAAGGCTCGAGGCACCTTATCGCGTCGAGGCGCCCGGCACTGTGAGACTTTGGCCACAGGCGGGCCGCAATCTGCGGCAAGCGCGCCTCGGCTCCGCTCAGTCGGTCGGCGCGCGCCTGTCGGCCTTGATGGTGGAGCGTCGCCCCTTGGCTTCGAGCCGCCGCTTGCGCGATGCGAGCGTCGGGCGCGTCGGACGGCGGATCGCCTTGCGCACCGCCGCCTCCTTGAGCAGGGCCACGAGGCGGTCGAGCGCATCCTCTCGGTTGCGGGCCTGCGACCGAAAACTGTCGGCCGAGATCACCACGACGCCGTCCCGCGTCATGCGCTGCCCCGCCAGGCCGCGCAGCCGCTCCTTCAGGTGATCGGGAAGGTTGGGCGAGCCGAGCGCGTCGAAGCGCAGCTGCACCGCGCTCGCCGTGGTGTTGACGTGCTGACCGCCCGGGCCCGACGCCCGCATAAAACTTTCCGCGATCTCGCTCTCGTCGATCGCGATGAAGTGCGTGATCGGGATCAGGCGCCGGCCCCGTGTGTCAGGCGATACGGGCGTAGCGGTCGTTCCGCTCGCGCCGCCGCTCCTGGGTGGGCTGGAAGGCGAGCCGCGCATGGGCGGCGCAATAGGGCCCCGAGCCGACACCGGTCTTGGTGCCGCAGAAGCGGAACTCCGCCTGGCTCGGGTCGCCCATCGGCCAACGGCAGCTGGTTTCCCGGAGGTCCATGATGGTGACGCGTTCGGTGGTGGGCAGCCCCACATCGGTGACCGGCACCGGCACCGGCGGTGTCGCGGCGGTCCGCAGCGGCACCACGACGGCTTCCACCTCGACCGGCCGCACGGGCTCGGGTACGGGTGTGGCCGGGGTCTTGGCCTTGATCCGGGCGGCCGCCACCGCCGGCTGAGCCGTCACTGCCTTGGCGCGTCCGGCGAGGCCCAGCCGATGCACCTTGCCGATCACCGCGTTGCGCGTGACCCCGAGCCCGAGCTCGGCCGCGATCTGGCTCGCGCTGCGTCCTTCCAGCCAGAGCTTACTGAGCTGCTCTACGCGTTCATCTGTCCAGGACATGGCCTCTCCTGAGTGGGTTAAACTGTTGTCGTCGAATAGGAAATGCATCGTCGACCGAGGTCGTCGAGCGTTACGCACGCACCAGGAGGAACAAGGCCGCAACTCGCCCTCCGATCGGGCCGGAGTCTATACGTCCCCCGGATTCCGGCGCAAGAGTCCGCCTCGGGGCGCCTAAGTTTTCCCCAAATGGCCAGCCGGTGTGTTGTGAAAGACTCAATCGATTTCGCAGCTTGACGCCAAAGAACAGTTTGACGCGGCCAAGCAAATCCCGGTATTACCCGAGGACATTGCCGTCCCGTTGGGGCGGCAATTTGGTTTTGCGCTCTTTCCTGCTGCCCAAATGGCGGGTCGATCCCTTGGCTCGCCGGGTCCACTTCGGCTCCGGGTCGGCGGTTATCCCTGATCGGTGGGCGCGGAACCTCGGGTTCACGTCGATGTGAGGGTGAGGCCATGAGTTCTTCGCTGCTGCCCGTATTCGCGCGAAGCGCGCTCAGCTTCGAGCGTGGCGACGGGGTCTGGCTGACCACGCGCGAGGGCGAGCGCTACCTCGATTTCGGCGGCGGCATCGCCGTGGCGTCGCTCGGCTATTCGCATCCGCACCTGGTGACGGCGCTGACCGAACAGGCCGGCAAGCTGTGGCACGTTTCGAATCTGCACCGCATCCCCGAAGGCGAGCGGCTGGCCGACCGGCTGACCGCGGCGAGCTTCGCCGACGTGGTGTTCTTCACTAATTCCGGCGCCGAGGCCAACGAGGCCGCCATCAAGATGGCCCGCAAATATCATGCGGCCAAGGGCCACCCCGAGCGCTTCCGCATCATCACGGTGGAAGGCGCCTTTCATGGCCGCACGCTCGCCACCATCGCGGCCGGCGGCCAGCAAAAATACATCGACGGCTTCGGGCCGAAGGTCGAGGGCTTCGACCAGGTGCCCTTCGACGACCTGAAGGCGGCCGAGGCCGCGATCGGGCCGGAAACCGCCGCCCTGATGCTCGAGCCGATCCAGGGCGAAGGCGGCATCCGGGTCATTGCGCCCGCCACCTTGCGGGCTTATCGCGACCTGTGCGACGCCCATGGGCTGCTGCTCGTCATGGACGAGGTGCAGAGCGGCGTCGGTCGCACCGGCCACCTGTTCGCTCACGAGCCGAGCGGCATCGTGCCGGACATCATGTCGGTCGCCAAGGGAATCGGCGGCGGCTTTCCGATGGGGGCGTGCCTCGCCACCTTCGAGGCCGCTTCCGGCATGACGCCGGGCAGTCACGGCACGACCTTCGGCGGCAACCCGCTCGCGATGAGCGTCGGCAATGCGGTGCTGGACGTGCTGCTCGAGCCGACGTTCCTCGATCGGGTGAAGCTGCTCGGTTTGTCGCTGAAGCAGCGCCTGGCAGCCTTGAAGGACGCCCATCCGGACCTCGTGGCGGAGGTGCGCGGCGAAGGGCTGATGCTGGGGCTGAGGCTGACCCAGCCCAACACCGATTTCGTCGCCGCGGCCCGCAAGCACCACCTGCTGGTGATCGCGGCCGGCGACAATGTGGTGCGGTTGTTGCCGCCCCTCGTCATCACGGAAGCCGAGATCGCCGACGGGTGCCGGAGGCTCGAAGCCGCCTGCGCCGACATGGCGCCCGCCGTTTCGGCGGCCGCCGACCTTCAGGCCGCCGCCCCGACCGAGCGGGGTGCCGCGTGAGCCGCGCCGCGCCAGCCGCCGCCACCGCGCCGCGTCATTTCCTCAACCTTAGCGCCCTGCCGGCTACGGAACTGCGCCGCATTCTCGACGGCGCAGCCCGGTTGAAGAACCGCCGCACGCCCGAGCGTCGCCTGTCGGGCCCCGACAGGCCGCTCGCCGGCCGGGTGCTGGCCATGGTGTTCGACCAGCCCTCGACCCGCACCCGCGTGTCCTTCGACGTCGGCATGCGGGAGCTCGGCGGCGAGACCCTGATGCTGACCGGCGCCGAGATGCAGCTCGGCCGCGGCGAAACCATCGCCGACACGGCCCGGGTGCTGTCGCGCTACGTCGATGCCATCATGATCCGCATCCTCAGCCAGGCCGATCTCGAGGAGTTGGCCCATTACGCCACCGTGCCGGTGATCAACGGCCTTACCAAGGCGTCGCACCCCTGCCAGGTGATGGCCGACGTGATGACCTTCGAGGAACACCGCGGCCCGATCCGCGGCCGCACCGTGGCCTGGAGTGGCGATTCCAACAACGTGCTGGCCAGCTGGGTCCATGCGGCGCAGCGCTTCGACTTCACCCTCAATGTCGCGACGCCGCCCGAACTCGCGCCCGATCCGGCGCTGGTCAACTGGGCCCGGCGCGAGGGCGCGCGGCTGAACCTCACCACCGACCCCTATGAGGCCGCCGACAAGGCCGATGCCGTGATCTCGGACTGCTGGGTGTCGATGGGCGACGAGCACGGCACCCACCGGCACAACCTCCTTGCGCCCTTCCAGGTGAATGCCAATCTGATGCGGGCGGCCGGCGCCGATGCGGTGTTCATGCATTGCCTGCCGGCGCATCGCGGCGAGGAGGTGACCGACGAGGTCATCGACGGCCCGCAATCGCTTGTGTTCGATGAGGCCGAAAACCGCCTGCATGCGCAGAAGGGGGTGTTGGCCTGGTGCTTTGGAGCCCTGCCTGAATGACAGTTTCACCGTCGGGGTCGCGTACGGTTTCGGATCTCGGCCGTGACGATCTGATCCTTCCCTTTGCGGTCACCGGGCTCGACGTGCGGGGCCGGGTGACCCGGCTTGGCGGCTCGGTGGACCACATCCTGAACAAGCACGCCTATCCGGAGCCGGTCAGCCGGCTCGTCGGCGAGGCGCTGGCCTTGTGTGCGCTGCTCGGCTCGTCGCTGAAGATCGACGGCCGCTTCCAGCTGCAAACCCGCACCGATGGGGCGGTCGACATGCTTGTGGTGGATTTCGACGCGCCCGACCGGTTGCGCGCTTTCGCCCGCTACGATGCCGACCGTCTGGCGGCCGATCACCGGTTGTCTTCGGCCGAGCTGCTCGGCCAGGGCCATCTGGCGCTCACCATCGACCAGGGGCCGGAGATGTCGCGCTACCAGGGTGTGGTGCCGCTCGAGGGTCAGGGGCTCGAGGCGGCGGCCGACCAGTATTTCCGGCAATCCGAGCAGATCCCGACCTTTGTCCGGCTGGCCGTGGCCCAGAACGTCACCGACCACGGCATCGAATGGCGGGCCGGGGGGCTGCTGCTGCAGTTCTTGCCCGAGTCGGAAGACCGCAAGCGCCAGGCCGATCTCGACCCCGGCGACGCGCCCGAGGGGACCGTGGTGCCGCGGGCCGCGGAAGACGACGCCTGGTCGGAGGCCAAGGCCCTGGCCGCGACCGTACAGGACCACGAACTCGTCGACCCTACCCTGTCAAGCGAGCGGCTGCTTTACCGGCTGTTCCATGAGCGCGGCGTCAGCGTCTTCGAGCCGCAGCATCTGCGCGATGCTTGCCGCTGCTCGACGGAGCGCATCGAAGGCATGTTGCGCAGCTTCACGCCGACCGAGCGGCACGACATGATCGGGCCGGACGGCGTGATCGGAGTGACCTGCGAATTCTGCGGCACCCACCGCAGCTTCGCGCCGGCAGAGTTCGACCCGCCGAACTGACGCGTCAGGCGGCCTCGCGGGCCGCCCACCATTCGAGCATCAGGTGCGGCACCGTCAGGGCCGCCGTCACCTGCAGCGCAAGGGCCAGCAGTGGCTCAGTCGGCATATGCCCTGCCAGGGCCGACCAGCCCCAAAGCAGAAGACCGGCACACACCAGCGCCGACGGCACCACGATGGCGGCCACGACCCCAAGGGCGGCCCGGCCGTCGCGCGGATACAAGGCGCCGCCGAGCTCGGCCATGTGCCGCACGGCATGCAGCAGGCAGAAATAGATCGCAAAGGTGACGAACGGCGGCAGCAGCGCGGCAGCGGCCGCGAGCAGCAGCAGTTCGACCGCTTCCGCCCGACGGCTCGATCCATAAGGTGCAGCCGCAATGGCGCGCCAGCCCACGCGGCCCAGCAGGGCGGCATAAAGGGCAAGGCCCGGGATCCGGCAGGTCTCGAGGGTCGCCACCACCGTGGCGGACCCATCCTGGCTCATCAGGCCGATGATTCCGGCCACCGCCTGCGGATGCAGCAGGAAAATTGGCAGCACGGGGGTCAGGGCGCGAGCCACATAACGCAGGGGGTCGTCAACGTCGCGCGCCGCGGCTTCGCTGGCGCCGAAGTGGAACCCCGACACCAGCAGGAAGACCAGGAAGGTGGCGCGCGGCGCCAGGCTCCATCCCAGGACCATGGCGGCCACGACGGCCAGATAGGCGCACAAGAACACCGGCAGCCAGCCGCGCCCGAAGCGGGGCGCCATGGCACGATAGGCCACAACGAAGTCCGAGCTGCCGTGCGGCATGCCGATCAACGCACCGCCGACCAGAAGGACGCCGCCGGTGGCTCCCGACACGCCGGCCGGGGCGCCCACTGCCATCGCCATGCAGGCCACGAGCACCGCCGCCACCGCGAGTGTGTGGCGACGATCGAAAGCCGGCCGCCATTCGGCTGCGGCCGGCCGCGTGGTCGCCGGGGCGAGGGATGATCCCCCGCCCTGGCGCAGCGTCGCGAGGCTCATGCCCGGCGCGGCACCTTGGCGGAACCGCTCGGCACGGCGCCGACGGTTTCAGCCACGGCCGACACCGTCTTGCCGCGCAGATCGCCATCGGCCACGGCCTTGCTGCCGGCGGCGGCCATCAGGCCATAGCCGACCTTCGCCACGAGATCGAGAACCGTGATGCAACCCGTCGCCAGCACCGGCGACCAGGTGCCGAAGCCATCGGGACCAAGCACCACCACGATCGGGTACAGCAGCCACAGCACGCCCAGCACCGGCACGTTGCGTGTGTAAGCGTTGCTGCGGGCGGCATCCCGAGCCTTGGCCTCACGCCGCAGCGGAACCAGCAGGATGTAGTAGACGGCCAGGAAGGCGACGCAGCTCGCCAGATACCAGGTCCACTTGGCGACCGGATCGTCCGACAAGCCGAAGAACAGGCCGGTCACGATCATGATCACGTCCGAGATCAGCAGCCCGGCCACGAGGCCCGGACGACAGCGGGCACCGCCGAGTGCCGTCATCGACAAGGCGAGCAGCAACGCCGGCGTCGTCACCGACCAATCGATGTAGCGCGCATACAGGAACTCACGCCCACCCGGGAGCGTAATGGCACCCTGATGCACCGCCATGGCGAAATAGGCTATGGCGGCCATCAGCGGCACCAGCCCGTGCGCCAGCCGGTGTCCTTCCTCGTCCTGCGTGCGGCTCCCACCTGTTGCGAACAACACCGCCGATCCAGCCAGCATGCCGATCGCGCCGATCCACAACCACGTCGTTTCATTCATCATTACAAACTCGTCATCTTTGTTGCGCCGCGTCAACGCGTGCCGATCCGACAAAGCTGCGCATTGAAGGTGCGGTGATTCGATGCAGGTGCCCGGCCGACGCGGCATGGTCTCGCGATTGGGCCCGATCGGGCGCCCGGGCTGGCATTGTCGGGAGGGGAGCGGTATTGACCTGCAGCCTCACCCCACGGTCGCGGCCCCGCGCCCTGAGCCGCCGGAAGCGTTCATGTCCTACGATCTTGTTGTTATCGGCACCGGCCCGGGCGGCTATGTCTGCGCCATCCGAGCGGCTCAGCTCGGGTTGAAGACGGCCGTGGTCGAAAAGCGCAAGACGTTCGGGGGCACCTGCCTCAATGTCGGCTGCATCCCGTCGAAGGCTTTGCTCTACGCCACCGAAATGTTCGATCACGCGGGCCACGGCTTCGCGCCGCTCGGCATCAAGGTTCCGGCGCCCGAGCTCGACTGGACCACGATGGGCAAGCACCGCGACGACACGGTGGCGGCCAACGTCAATGGCGTGAGCTACCTGTTCAAGAAGAACAAGATCGACAGTCTGATCGGCACCGGCCGCATCGCGGCGCCCGGCCGCGTCGAGGTGGTGGGCGAGGATGGACAGGTGCAGGTGCTCGACACCAAGGCGATCGTCATCGCCACCGGGTCGGAGGCCGCGAGCCTGCCGGGCATCGCGATTGACGAGGAGACGGTGGTGTCCTCGACCGGCGCCCTGGTGCTGGCCGATGTGCCGAAAACCATGGCGGTGATCGGCGCCGGCGTGATCGGGCTCGAGCTCGGGTCTTGCTACCGGCGGCTCGGCACGGCCGTCACCGTGATCGAATATGCCGATCGCGCCCTGCCGGGCATGGATGCAGAGATTTCGAAGCAGTTCCAGCGTACCCTGGAAAAGCAGGGGCTCACGTTCCAGCTCGGCCAGAAGGTCACCGGCGTCGACAAGGTGCAGGGCGGCGCGGTGGTGCATTTCGAGCCGGCGCAGGGCGGCGCCGCGGGTTCGGTCGAGGCCGATGTGGTGCTGATGGCGGTCGGCCGGCGGCCCTACACGGACGGCCTCGGGCTCGAAGGCGTCGGCGTCGCGATGGAGCGCGGCAAGGTGGTGATCGACGACCATTTCACCACCAACGTGCCGGGCATCTATGCCATCGGCGATGTGGTGCGCGGCCTGATGCTGGCCCACAAGGCCGAGGACGAGGGGATCGCCGTGGCCGAGATCATCGCCGGGCAGGCGGGCCACGTGAACTACCGCGTGATCCCCACCGTGGTCTACACCATGCCGGAAGTGGCGGCCGTGGGCGAAAGCGAGGAATCCCTCAAGGCCTCGGGCCGCGCCTACAAGGTCGGCAAGTTCCCCTTCATGGCCAACGGCCGGGCCCGTGCCATGCGGCACACGGACGGCTTCGTGAAGGTGCTGGCCGATGCCGAAACCGACCAGGTGCTCGGCGTCCACATGATCGGCGCCGTGGCGGGCGAACTGATCCAGGAGGCCGCCGTGGTGATGGAGTTCGGCGGCTCGTCCGAGGACCTCGCCCGCACCTGCCACGCGCACCCGACCATGTCGGAAGCCGTCAAGGAAGCCGCCATGGCGGTGGAGGGTCGTGCCATCCACGTGTGAAGGCTTCGCGCGGCCTGTCCCGGCGGCTCAGGCCGCGCGGGTCAGGTCTCCCTCCATCGCCAACACAGTGCGTTCCAGCGCCGCCACGCAGGCCGGGTCGAGGGCCGTGACGCTGTCCCGGCGCAGGATGTCAAAGGCATCCGGCACCGGCATGGCGCCGCGATAGGGCCGGTCGGCCGTCAGGGCGTCGAACACATCCGCCACGGCCACGATGCGGGTTTCGGGCGCAATGGCGTCGCCCTTGAGGCCGCGGGGATAGCCTGTGCCGTCGAGCCGCTCGTGGTGACCGCCGCCAATACGGGCCAGGTCGGCGAAGGCGGGCACCCGACCGAGAATCGTTTCGGAAAAGCCGGCATGGCCCCGCATGGCCTGCCATTCGGTCGCGTCGAGCGGCCCGTTTTTATCCAGGATGGCGTTCGAGACGCCGAGCTTTCCGATATCGTGCAGCAGCGCCGCGCGCCGGAGCCAGCGGCGATGATCGGGCGCGTAACCCATCTCGGCCGCCACCATGTCGGTGTAAACCGCGACCCGTTCGGAATGGCCCGACGTGAAGGGGCTCTTCGAGTCGATCACTTGAGCGAAGGCCCGCGCGATGTCGTCGAGGTAGTCCTCGCTGATCGTCACGACGCCCTGCGCCGGTTCCAGGTCGAACAGGGTGTCATCGAGCTGGTCGGAGGCGAGCGTATGCCAAAACGCCGGATCGCGCGCCACGCCCTCGAAGCAGGCCGCAAGGCTGGGATCGAACCACGTGCCGGAGCGGGCCCGGACCTCGGCCAGCGCCGCGTCGCGGCCACCCTGTTGGTGGAACACGTCGATGATCTGCGACAGGAGCGCGATGCGGACATAGAGCGGGATGGCGGAGCCGACGAGCCGGTCGGGCCGGCCCTTGCCGTTCCAGTGCTCATCGAGGGCATGGATGGCTTGGCAGACGGCCGGAGGGAAGCGCAGTCGCGAAGCGATATCGGCGCCACGCTGGCAGCGCGTTTCGATCAGGTCGTCGACCAGCGCCTCGCCGTTGCGCACGATGGTCATCACGGCACGGAACCGCTCCGCCAGGCCGGATCGCAGACCGGTATGCGACAACACGAAGCCAAGCACCTTGGGCAGGCTGTCGCTCACGGTCTTGAAATCGCGCTTCAAGGCGATGTCGTCCGCCAGGTAGAGCTGGCACAAGCGTGCCGCGTTGCTGGAACAGCCGAGATCCTTCAGCATCACCGTGAAGTAAAGGTCGCGGAGCTGGAACTCCGGCAGGTTCAGGGCCCGGCCGATGCTGAGGCCGATCCAGGTGGCCCGCAGGCAGTGGCCTGCCGGCTGACCCTCCGTGAGATCGAGCGCGTGGCTCAGGGCGCCGAGCAACTCCGACAAACGGAGGCTTGCGGGTCGTCGGCGATCGTTTGTCCGCGTGATGCCGTCCATGCCATACCCCATGAGCCCGCAGGGAGCATGGCCGAAGCTTCCCTAAGGGAACAGGGGGCGGCAGCGTCTCCTTACGTCAAGGGTGAACGAGGCGTGAGCATCCGCCCGCGGGTTCTCGGCCGAGGCCATCGTTTTCGCTCGAGCCAGTCCACGAAACGCGCGACCCGCACAGGGGGCGATCTCATCCGGCCTGGTTTTTCGGCGGTCGATAACAATTGCAGGCTACGCCGTCGCCGGGGCCGTTTATGAACAACGTCCCTGGTGCCACACCCTTCCCGGAGTGCTCATGCCGAAATCCAGCATCGACCTTGCCCGCACTGGCCAGGCACCGCGCGTGACGCGATGCGTCATTCTGGGCGAAGGCGCCGATGTTCGCATCGCCTTCCTGTCGAACGGCGGCGAAAGCGGGCCAGATGCGATGCTCAGCGCAGTGACGTTGACGCGCGCCCAGCTCACCGGCCTTGTCGGGATGCTGTCGTCCGTGCTCGATTCCGACGATCAGGACGCGCTCAGCATCAATTGAGTCGGATGGCTCAGCGGCGTCTGGGGGCCGTGGCGGCTCAAGCGATGGCATTGTAATCCTTGTACCAGTCCACGAAGCGCGCGACCCCGACCTCGACCGGCGTCGTCGGCACATAGCCGATCAGCGCCCGCAGCAGAGTCGGCGAGGCCGTGGTGGCCTCGACATCGCCCTTCTGCATCGGGATCAGGCGGCGCTCGATCGGGCGGCCCACGGCGCGCTCGATGGCGTCGATGTAGCTCAGCAGCGGCACCGGCTGGCCGCCGCCCATGTTGACCACCCGGTAGGGCGCGGCCGGCGACAGCGAATCGTCCTCGATGACCGGCGCGCCCTCGACCGGCGCCCGGTCGATCAGCCGGCGCACGGCTTCCACCAGATCGTCGATGAAGGTGAAATCCCGGCTCATGCGGCCGTGGCCGTAGACCTCGATCGGCTCGCCCGCGAAGGCGGCCCGCACGAACTTGTAATAGGCCATGTCGGGCCGGCCCCAGGGGCCGTAGACCGTGAAGAACCGGAACGCCGTGGTGGGCACCTTCCACAGATGGGCATAGCTGTGGGCCATGTCCTCCGTGGCCTTCTTGGTGGCGGCATAAAGCGTCAGCGGATGGTCGGTGCGGTCGCGCTCGGCGAAGGGCATCGCCGTGTTGGCGCCGTAGACCGAGCTCGTCGAGGCGATCAGCAGGTGTTGCGGCCGCCGCTGCCGCGCCAGCTCCAGCACGTTGAAGGTGCCGACGAGGTTCGACGACACATAGGCGCGCGGCTGCTCGAGGCTGTGGCGCACGCCGGCCTGGGCGGCCAGATGGATGATGATGTCGGGCGCGGCCTCGTTGGCGGCGGCCTCGAGCGCCGCCATGTCCTCGAGCGCCGCCACATGCGGCCGGAACCCCGGCATGCGGCCGAGCACGGCGTGGCGGGCCGCCTTCAGGGCGACGTCGTAGTACCCGTTAAGATCGTCGAACCCCGTGACGGCGTGGCCTTCCGACAGCAGCCGCCGCGCGACGTGGAAGCCGACGAAGCCTGCCGAGCCTGTGACGAGAACATGCATGGAACCCTCGGCGCGTGACCGGGGACGGCACGTCCCCCAACGCCTCCCGGCGTCGTTCAACCCGTCCCTAACACGGGATCGCCGCAGCCCAAGGGTGTGCCGACAGGGTTAGCGGCGCCTTCTCGACGGAGGGTGCGCCTAAGCTCCTGTTAAGCTCAACGAACCATGATGGCCGGGTCGCCGCACCCTTGCGATGCGTTTCCCAAAGGCTGAGTTCGCTGCCCTCATGATCCTCTCGAAGCAACACGCCGCGCCCCCATCCGAGAGCCCCGCGGAGACCCCTCCGCCCGCGGCAGGCCCGGATTGGCAGGCGCTCTACCAGAGCATGATGACGCAACTGATGAGCAACATGGAGGGCATGGTGTCCCAGGTCCTGGCGACCCACCTGGCCCAGCATGGCGCCGCTCCCGTGCAGGCCGTCGAGCCCGCCCCGTCGGTTGCGGCCGTGCCGCCCGTGGCGGTGGCGCCCATGCCGCCTGTGGCGGTGGCGCCTCTGCCGGCAATGTCGGCCGAAACCGCTGCGGCCCCGCAGGCCGCCGCCCCGCCGCCTGCCACCGGCAACGCCGGGCTCGACGCCATGCGGGCGCAACTGCATGAAAGCGCCCCCGGCCTGATCCAGGCCTCGGCCGTGCCGACGCCGCCCTGGCTGCGCCCCTTCACGCTGCCCGAGAACGTGCGCTTCACCCGCACACCGGATTCGGTGATGCGCTGGGAACGCGCCATGCCGACCCCCGACGAGCTGGCCCTGAAGGCCCGCGAGGCGGCCCGGGACGCCGCCGAGGAAGCGGGCCGTCTCGCAGGCCAGGAGATCGACCGCATGCGGGCCGAGATGCCGGACCCGACGCCGATCTGGCGCCGCCCCTTCACGCTGCCGCCGGGCGTCCGCTACACCCGCACGCCCGACGTCCGGGTCGGCAAGGGCGAGGCCGGCACAAGCGAGAACGGCGGCCTGACGCCCGCCAATGCCTCGACCTCCACCTCGGTGCAGGAATCGGTGTCGACGAGCGAGAGCCCCGACGGCGCCTTTCGGGCCGTGACCTTCACGAAGACCGTCACCACGGTGGAATCCGTGTCGGTGTCGAATATCGAGCCGGCCGGCGAGGCCCTGATGCCCGAGGCCGCCGGCGCCGAGGCGCTCAGCTTCCTGGCGGCCCCGCAGGCGGTTGCCGAAGCGACAGCCCCGGGTGAGCCGGTGGCCGCCTTCCATGCGCCGGTGCCCCACACGGCCACCTGGGTGGACGGCCTGCCGTCCTGGTTCGCGGTGAGCTACCCGGCCACTGACCTGCGGATCGCGCCACCCGCTTTGGCGCCGATCGTCGCCGAAGCGGCCCCGGCCGTTGTGGCGCCGGTCCCGGTCGAAATCGATGACGTGGCGCCCTGGCGTTCGCGCTTCCTGCCCGACATGGAGGCTGTGCCGGCCGTGACGACCCCCGAGGTCGTCCCCGTGGGATTCGCTGTGGCGCTGGGGGCGGTCGAGCCCGACGTCGGGCATGATCCCGACAGCGACAGCGGGGCGGCCCTGTGGCGCCGCGGCTTCATGGAGGACGACGCCGTGGACGTCGCGGCTCCGGCGGCCGAGATCGCCGCGGTTCCGGCCGTGGTGCCGCAGGCCACGTCCACGCTGGTGGTCGAGCCCGCCCGCATCATCGCGGTCGCGCCGCGCGCCTTCGGGTCGCACGGCATCCCGGCCTTCGAAAGCGCCCTGCATGTCGAAACCGATCCCGACTTCTACCAGATGCCGCCGATCGACCATCTGGCGATGCCGCGCGGCCATGACGGCCCCGGCCTGACCCGCGAGGCGCTCGAACAGAACGCCCGCCTGCTCGAAGGCGTGCTCGAGGATTTCGGCATTCGCGGCGAGATCATCGCGGTCAGGCCCGGTCCGGTCGTGACGCTCTACGAACTCGAGCCCGCGCCCGGCGTGAAGTCGAGCCGCGTGGTCGGCCTCGCGGACGATATCGCCCGCTCGATGTCGGCCGTCTCGGCTCGGGTCGCCGTGGTCCAGGGCCGCAACGTCATCGGCATCGAACTGCCGAACGAGCGGCGCGAAACCGTGTTCCTGCGCGAGCTGGTGGCCTCGGAGGATTTCGAGGATTCGAACCACCGCCTCGCCATTGCGCTCGGCAAGACCATCGGGGGCGAAAGCGTCATCGTCGATCTGGCCCGCATGCCGCATCTGCTCGTCGCCGGTACCACTGGTTCGGGCAAGTCGGTCGCCATCAACACCATGATCCTGTCGCTCCTGTACCGGCTGCGTCCGGAAGAATGCCGCCTCATCATGGTCGATCCCAAGATGCTGGAATTGTCGATCTACGACGGCATCCCGCACCTGCTGACGCCCGTGGTGACGGATTCCAAGAAGGCGGTCATCGCGCTCAAATGGGCGGTCCGCGAAATGGAGGATCGCTACAAGAAGATGGCCAAGGTCGGCGTGCGCAACATCGACGGCTTCAACGCCCGCATCGCCGAGGCCAAGCTGAAGGGCGAGGTCATCACCCGCACGATCCAGCAGGGCTTCGACCGCGAAACCGGCGAGCCGATGTTCGTCACCGAGGAAATGGACCTCGCGCCGATCCCCTATATCGTCATCATCGTGGACGAGATGGCCGACCTGATGATGGTGGCCGGCAAGGAGATTGAGGGCGCCATCCAGCGGCTCGCCCAGATGGCGCGGGCGGCCGGCATCCATCTCATCATGGCAACGCAGCGGCCGTCAGTCGACGTCATCACCGGCACCATCAAGGCCAACTTCCCGACCCGCATCTCCTTCCAGGTGACCAGCAAGATCGACTCGCGCACCATCCTGGGCGAGCAGGGCGCCGAGCAGCTGCTCGGCCAGGGCGACATGCTGCACATGGCGGGCGGCGGCCGCGTGGTGCGGGTGCACGGCCCCTTCGTCAGCGACGGCGAGGTCGAGAACGTCGTGCGGCACCTGAAGGCGCAGGGGCGGCCCGAATACCTCGATGTGGTGACCAGCGATGGCGAGCCGGCCGACGACGGGGATGACGACAGCGAAGCGGGCGGCGGTTCGGATGCCGTGTTCGACAAGGGCAGCTTCGCAAGTGCCGGCGGCGATGACTCGGCCGACCTTTACGACCAGGCCGTGAAGGTGGTGCTGCGCGACAAGAAGTGCTCCACCTCCTACATTCAGCGCCGCCTGCAGGTCGGCTACAACAAGGCCGCCTCGCTGGTGGAGCGCATGGAGAAGGAAGGCATCGTCGGCGCCGCCAACCACGCCGGCAAGCGCGAGATCCTCAACTTCAGCCGCGACTACGGTCGCACCATCATCATGCCGGGCGAGGCGGACTGAGCTTCAGCACCGCCCCACAGGCCTGGCGTCATCCGCTTCGGTCTGTGGGGCAGACGTCCCAAGACCGCGCCTCACCGGTGCGGTTCATTGTTCGGTGACCATGGACCGAGGTGGCCGGGCCGCCGCCGCAACAAACACCCCCGGTCGCGCGCTGATGAGCACACAAGATACCGTCTGAGGGTATGAGCTTTCCAAGTTCAGCCGGGATGGCCTGTGCTGGCGGATGCGACCCCCATGATGATGTCTATGTTTCGGCGCCGGGGTCACGGCGCCACGCTCGAGGCGCTCGGCCGATCGCTGGCCCTCGTGGAATTCGACTCGACCGGCCTCATCCTTTCAGCCAATCCGAATTTCTGCCGCGTCATGGGCTACGATCTGGCCGAGATCCGCGGCCGCCATCACCGCCTCTTCGTGGAGGTTGGTTTCGCCGAAAGCGCGGATTATCGCGATTTCTGGGCCAAGCTCGCTTCGGGAGAACACGACGCCCGCGAATACAGGCGCCTCGCCAAGGGTGGGCGGGAAGTCTGGATCCAGGCGTCCTACAACCCTGTGCGCGACCGCCGGGGGCGCGTCACGCGGATCGTCAAGCAGGCCACCGACATCACGGCCGCCAAGCGGGACGCCATCGTGGCGGCGGGCAAGCTCACCGCCTTGTCGCGCGCCCAGGCGGTGATCGAGTTTGCCCCCGACGGCACCATCCTGACCGCCAACGAGCATTTCCTCACCGCGATGGGCTACGGTCTCGAGGACATCGAAGGGCGCCATCACCGCATGTTCGTCGATCCCGCCGAGGCCGCCGCGCCGGCCTATCGGGCGTTCTGGGAACAGCTCAACGCGGGTCACTACGCTTCCGCGGAATTCGAGCGCATCGGCAGGGGTGGCCGCAGGGTGTGGATCCAGGCCTCCTACAATCCCGTGCTCGATCCCGATGGCCGGGTGATCCGGGTCGTCAAATTCGCCACCGACGTGACGGATCGCGTCGCGGCGGTGCGCGATGTGGCGGCCGGTCTGACCAAGCTCGCCGAGGGAGACCTGACGCAGGTGCTCGCGACGCCGTTCACGCCGCGCTTCGAGCGGTTGCGGCTCGACCTCAATGCATCCACCCGCATGATGGGCGAGACCGTGCGGGAGATCGCTGCGAGCGCCGATGCCATGCGGCAAGGCACGCGCGGCATCGCGGATACGACCGGCGAGATGGCCCGGCGCACCGAGCAGCAGGCGGAGCGCCTGATGAACACGGCCACCACCTTCAACCAGGTGACGGCGGCGGTCGCCGACACGGCTGCACGCACCACCCAGGCGCTCGCCGCCACCTCGGCGGCCAAGCGCGACGCCGAAGGGGCGGGGGCCGTGGTCGGACGCGCCGTTTCGGCCATGACTCAGATCGAGGCTTCGTCGCACCAAATCGGCCAGATCATCGGCGTCATCGACGAGATCGCCTTTCAAACCAATCTGCTGGCGCTGAACGCTGGCGTCGAGGCGGCCCGGGCCGGCGAGGCGGGCCGCGGCTTCGCCGTGGTGGCGTCCGAGGTCAGGGCCCTGGCCCAGCGCTCGGCCGGGGCCGCCAAGGAGATCAAGGCGCTGGTCGCCTCCTCGTCGCACCATGTCGCGGGCGGCGTCGGGCTCGTCCGCGATACGGGGCAGGCCTTGGCGCGCATCGTCACGCAGGTGGTGGAGGTCGAAGCCATGGTGGGCGCCGTCGACGCCTCGGCGGCCGAACAGGCCGCGATGCTTCGCGAGGTGAATGGCACCATCGCGGCCATGGACCAGGTCACCCGCCAGAACGTCGGCATCGTCGAGGATGCGAGCGCGTCGGGCCGTGACCTCGCCGAGGAGGCGGCCCGCCTCGCCGTCCTAATGGACCGGTTCACGCTGACCCGCGACCCGGCGAGCGACCATCCGGCCGCCGGCTTCAGCCGCGCCGCCTAACGCCTCTTCCCGATAGGCGACGCCTGGCCCCCCGTCTGTCTTGCTCAGCAAGACCCAGACAGGCGGGTGGCGCCGCCGTAGCGCGGTTTCGGCTTAGGCGAGCGTCCTGACGTTCGCCTCGCGGTCCCAATACCGCTTCTTCGCCGCCTCGACGAAGCCCTTCAGCGCCGTCACCCCGTCGTCGGGCTCCACCCCGGCCTTGTCGAGCAGGGGCTTGGCGGCCGCATTGTGGCCGATCGCCTTCAGGTGCCCGAAAGCATCCATGACGAACTGCACGGCCGCGCCTTCCTTGACGAGCTTCTTGGTGGCCGCTTCCGACAAGATCACCGCGATGGCGTCCACCGTCGCGGACGGCTGGCCGAACAATTGCGCGTCGGCCTTGACGCTCGTGCCATCGGACAGCGGCACGGCACCGACCTTGGGGGCGATCACCATCGGGTGGCCGCCGGCCGCCTTGACGCCGGCCTTGAGCGTCGCGAGTTCGCCCGCATCCGTGCCGTCGGCGATCAGGATGCCCACCGTCTTGCCCTTGAGCGTGTGCTTTTCGAGCGGCCCGCGGATGATCCGCAGGGCCGGGGAGGGCGGCAGGTCGAGCACGGGCGCGGCGGTCTTCGAGGCCGGCGGCAGCGGCATGCCGAGGCCGTCGGCAACGCGGCTTGCCAGACCCTCGTCGACATTGCGCAGGTTTGCCATCATGGCGACCCGCACGTGCTCGATCGACACCTTCGACAGTTCGAACACGAAGGCCGAGGCGATATGGGCCTGTTCGGCCGGGTCCATCGAGCGCCAGAACATGCGCGCCTGGCTGTAATGGTCGGCGAAGCTTTCGGCGCGCACGCGCAGCTTCGGGCCTTCCTCGTGGGCCGGGAAGGAAACGAAGCCGTTCGGGTCTTCGCGCGGGCCACCGGGCTCGCCCGCCTTGGCAAGGCTGTTCGGCTCGTAGTTGGCGCGGCCCTTCGGCACCTGCATCTGCATCTGGCCGTCACGCTGCAGGTTGTTGAACGGCACGCCCGAGCGCGAGCCCTTCGACTGGTTGACCGGGATCTGGTGGAAGTTGGTGGTGCCGAGCCGCTTCAGCTGGGTGTCGAGGTAGGAAAACAAGCGGCCCTGCAGCAGCGGGTCGTTGGAATGGTCGATGCCGGGCACGACATGGCTCGGGCAGAAGGCCACCTGCTCGGTTTCGGCGAAATAATTGTCCGGGTAGCGGTTGAGCACGAGCTTGCCGACGATGCGAACCGGCAGGATCTCCTCCGGGATGATCTTGGTGGCGTCGAGCACGTCATAAGGCAGCGAATTGGCGAAATCCTCGTCGAACAGCTGCACGCCGAACTCCCATTCGGGATAGTCGCCGCGGCCGATGCGCTCGAACATGTCGCGGCGCTGGAAGTCCGGATCGGCGCCCGCGACCTTCACGGTTTCGTCCCAGATCGTCGATTGCAGGCCCGCCTTGGGCTTCAGGTGGAACTTGACGAAGGTGCTCTTGCCCGCCTTGTCGACCAGGCGGAACGTGTGGATGCCGAAGCCCTGCATGGTGGCGAAGGAGCGGGTCAGCGTGCGGTCCGACATGGCCCACAGGGCCATATGGGTCGATTCCGGCATCAGGCTGATGAAGTCCCAGAACGTGTCATGGGCGGTCGCGGCCTGCGGATAGCCGCGGTCGGCCTCCATCTTCACGGCGTGGATCAGGTCCGGGAACTTGATGGCGTCCTGGATGAAGAAGATCGGGATGTTGTTGCCGACCATGTCCCAGATGCCGTCGCGGGTGTAGAACTTGACCGCGAAACCGCGCACGTCACGCGGCGTGTCGATCGAGCCGGCACCGCCCGCCACCGTTGAGAAGCGCACGAAGACGTCGCAGCGGTCGCCCTTCTTCTGGAACAGGTCGGCCCGCGACACATCGGCCAGCGACTCCGTCAGCTCGAAATAGCCGTGCAGCCCGGTGCCGCGTGCATGCACGATCCGCTCGGGGATGCGCTCGTGGTCGAAGTGGTTCATCTTCTCGCGGAAGACATGGTCTTCCAGCAGCGTCGGGCCGCGGCGGCCTGCCTTCAACTGGTTCTGGTTGTCCGAGACCGGCATGCCCTGGTTGGTGGTCAATACCGGATGGTCGGCGTCGGCGACCTGGTGGGTTTCTCCGCCCTGGCCGGGGTGAAGATCGTTCGGTCGCAGATTATCCATACACACCTCGAGAATGCTAGGCCGTGTGGACGGATTTTAAGAGGATGAATCCGAGGGCCAGTGAAACGAT
>NZ_JARPVX010000045.1:0-31721 GCF_033947565.1 Lichenihabitans sp. Uapishka_5 | reverse complement strand
CTCGGAGCCGCAGGCTACGATGCATACGATCCAGCCTGAATGGCAATAGCTCTAGCTATGCCATTATAGCTTTTTTGGGCTTGCCTAGCTTGCAACCAGAACACACGCCTGCTGGAAGCGCAGCCCTGAGATTGAGTGGCGTCCGACAAAGTCGGTGTACCGCGAAGTGCTTTTGCAGCGGACACTGAATCGCTCGCGAGGCATGCTTTATTGAACATTGCACTAAGATGGACAGCCTGTAAGGAAGGGAGGCAAGTCGGTTTACTAGAGGGGTCTCACATGAAAGTCGTACTTCGTTCGGCAGCACTTGGCTGCATGGCGCTTTGCGCCGCAGCCGTAAGTCCTGCATCCGCGGCATCGATGGCTTACGCCAATATCGGAACGGAAAACCCGGCCACCTATTCCTTCGTCGCTAATGGCGGCGATATCATGGGGTACTATCTCGGGACAGGAGCCTCCTACAACGAGACGCTCGGCCTTCTCGTCAACGGTGTTAAGATGGCTTCAGGCGTCTTCCAGAACCATACGACGACTGTTGGCTCGTCCTATGACTTCGGGTCCTTCACCAAGGGGTCGGTGCTGACCTTCTTTATCGACGTTGCGACCACAGGCGCGACGTTCTACTCGGACAAGTCATCCAACCTCGACGGTTCACAGCACATCTACTCCAGCGCTTTTGACGGCTCGGGCGCAATCCCGGCCGGCACGTATGTTGGTTTCGAAGATCTGTCGTCCGACCGGTCGTTGTACCGTTCTCAGAACTACAACGTCGACTACAACTACACGGACGAGCAGTTCTCGTTCACGAACCTTTCGGTCTCCAGCGTCCCGCTGCCTGCTTCCGCTCCGATGTTCGGCGCGGCTCTGCTGGCTCTCGGCGCAGTGGGATTTGGCTTGAAGCGGAAGAAGGCTGCCGCCGCAGCCTAACTCTCGCTAGCAAATTAACCCATGCGCCCGCGGCTTCAACCGCGGGCGTTTCGGTTTAAAAGTGCTTGCGCTTTGAGCGCCGGTTTCATGCTTGAGTCGCTCGCGGGCATTCCGACGACTATGCCCACGCACCTGGCCCCAAGACGCTGCTGAGACCGTTCGGCGCCGAGCGCACTGGTAGTATTTCCGAAATAAGCCGGGGCGCCTGGACCTTTGTCTGTTTAGCGCCCGACCAGCCCGATCCATTGGCAATCGTGTCGTCGACCTCGGGTGAGTTCGGCCACGTCGAACGACGTTGTCGTTACGAGTGCTTGACAAAGCGTTTGCCGAACATCCTGTCATCGACCCGACAGGTAGCACTGGAGAGATAACGGCACTGCCTCGATGGCCCGCTTCACTAGCGGCACGACCTGACTTCGCCCGATCAGCGAAGCTTTGCGATCAGACGATTGGCGATGAAACCGGCGACCTTCTGAATCCTGGCATTGGTGCGCACGTCTTCATGCATCACGAGCCAGACCGGCATCAGCGGGATGGCCAAGCCGATATCGATGGGAACGAGGCGGTCTTCCTTTGTTCCCAGGAGCATCGGTGCGAAGCCCAGTCCGGCTCCGGCCAGCAAGAGGGTCCATCCCGCGATCTGATCGTCGCAGCGGATCGGGAAGTGATTTCGACCGACACTCAGACCGTTGGCCGCCAAGCCCTGAATGATCGCCTCGTCGCGATCGTAGCCGATCACATCGTGGGACATCAGATCCGATCGGTGGTGCGGTGTGCCCCGCTTGGCGAGATAGGATTTGGCGCCGAACAGCCCCAGCGGGGCCGCGCCGAGCTTGCGCGCGATCAGCGAGCCTTGGGTCGGATCGATATGGCGAATGGCGATATCCGCATCGCGACGAAGAAGGTTCTGCGACACGTCGGAGGCAACCAGCTCTAAGTGTATCTGTGGTTCCGCTTCGCGCAGCTCCACGATGATCTCCGGCAGGATCAGCGTTGCAAAGACCGACGAAGCCGTGATCCGCACGGTGCCGGTCATGGCCTGGGAGCGGCCATGTCCTTTGCGGGCGAACGCTTCGGCGGCGGCGCCCATCGCTCGCGCGTTCTCGACCAACGCGAGCCCCGCCTCGGTTGGCTGGAGCCCCCGGGCCGATCGGGTGAACAACGTGGTGCCGAGAACCGCCTCAAGCTCCCGGATCTGGCGGCTGAGCGTCGGCTGGCTGATGCGCGTCCGGGCGGCCGCACCCGACAAGGAGCGATGATCGACAACGGCCAAAAAGGCCCGAAGCAGGTTCCAATCGAGGCTATTCATTCCTGCATGGTTTCCATCAACATTCGCCAGATGGTCATCCAAATCCTTATGGCCGACAAGATCTCCATCGAAGCGGAAGACGGAGATCACCATGCCTGGAATCGTCACTGGACATCCCAACCTGTTTCTCCGGGCGGAGGGACTGGCGGTGTTGGTTCTGGCCGTCCTGACCTATGCGACGGCCGGTACGGGCTGGCTGCTCTTCGCTGTGTTGGTCATGCTGCCCGATGTCTCGATGCTCGGCTATCTTGCCGGGCCGCGCGTGGGCGCCGCGGCCTACAACCTGGCTCATTGGTATGTGTGGCCGTTGCTGCTGCTCGGCATCGGCACCGTTCAGCATGCACCGGTGTTGTTCAGCATCGGTTTGATCTGGATGGCCCATATCGGCTTCGACCGCCTCATCAAGGCGGGGTTCAAATATCCCGAGGGGTTCCGCTTCAGCCACTTGGGCGGTCCGAGCGCACCGACCCCTTGAGGGTTCGCGGTGGGGACGGCATCGACCGGACCGGATCGCGCCAGCCTCATTCTCAGCCGTAGTTGGTCGAGCGCTCCGGGGCGCTCACCGCTCCTTGCCGTCGCGGAGTTGGACGGCGGCGTGGATGAGGGCCAGGTGGCTGAGGCCCTGGGGCGTGTTGCCGATCAGGTCGCCGCTCGCGGCATCCACCATCTCGCTCAGCACGCCGATGCCGCCCGGCAAGGCCGCCAGGGCTTCGTTCATCAGCGCCCTGGCCTCGTCCGCCCGCCCCAGCGCCGCATAAGCTTCCACCAGCCAGAACGTGCAGGCCAGAAAGCATCCCTCCTCCTTCTCGGCGCCGGAATAGCGATACAGCCAGGGGCTGTGGCCGAGCCAGGGCTTGTGGCTCAACTCGGCCCGGATGGCGTCGAGCGTCGACGACAGGCGATCCGGACCGTCGAACCCGAACCGCACCGCCAGCACCAGGGAGGCATCGAGCCGCTCGGTGCCGGCGAAGAACGTGTAGGCCTTCTTGCGCTCCGACCAGCAATGCTGGTCGACCCAGGCGGCGATGCGGTCGCGCTCGCGCGACCACCGGGCGGCGTAGGTAGCGGGCAGGTGCCCCCCCTCGGCCAGGGTCACGGCACGGGCCAGCGCCTGCCAGGCGCTGATCTTCGACATCGTGTAGTGCTGCAGGTCGGACAGCTCCCAGATGCCGGAATCCTTCATGCGCCAGCGCTCGGCGCATTCGTCCGCCAAGCCCGCCAGCACCCAGGCGCTGCGCTGATCGAGGACGTTGCCGCGTTCGACGAACAGGGCCGCTGCCTCGAAAATGTCGCCGTAGATGCCGTGCTGATGTTGCGTCGCGGCCTGGTTGCCCACCACCACCGGGCGCGAACCCCGATAGCCGGGCGCTTCCGTGGTCAGCACCGGCGGCACGGGGCCGCCATCCAGCCTGTAGCAGACTTTTGGGCCAGTCACGCCCAGCCGGCTGATCAGCCATTGGAACGCCGCCTGGCTTTCCGGCAGCACGCCGAGGCGCAGAAAGGCGTTCAGCGTGTAGCCGGCATCCCGCACCCAGGCGTAGCGATAGTCCCAGTTCTTGTCGCCACCGATCCGTTCGGGCAGCGATGTGGTCGCGGCCGCCGCGATGGCACCGGTCGGTGAAAAGAGGAGCAGCTTCAGGATCAACGCGCTGCGCCGCACGGCGTCCCGGTGCGGCCCCTCGTAGTGCAGCCCTTCGGCCCAGCCCCGCCACGCCGCGTCGCTGATATCGATGCGGTTGTCGATATCCTCGATCGGCGGAAGTGCCAAAGGCTGGTCCTCGCCGGCGATCACGGCCACGAGGGCGCGCTGCCCTTGATGGAGCGTTGCCTCGGCCACGATGGTCCGGTCTTCCTGGGTCACCACGCGCATCGCATCCGACAAACGGACGAGGCCCAACACGGGTCCGACGTGGAAGATGCAGCCATTCTGGTTGGCTTGCAGCCACGGCGATACGGTGTCGCCGCGCGTGCCGAAGACGAGCTCGGCCCGCAGCGTCATGGCTCCCGACAGCACCTCGATGCGACGCGCCAGCTCGCACCAGGGCAGGCGGCCCGCCAAGGTGCTGTTCAGAGATTCGGTGACTCGCGCCACCCCGCCTTCGGTGGTGTAGAGCGTCTCGAGAACGTTGCTGTCCTGGCGATACCGGCGCTCGCTGCGGAACGGTATCGTCGGCGCCAGCGTGAAATGGCCCCCCGAAACCGGATCGGTGAGCGCATCGAACAGCGGCTCCGAATCGAGGTTCGGCACGCACCACCAGGTGATGGCCCCGTTGGGCGCGACGAGCGGCACCGAACGCCCATCGCCGAGCGCCGCATAATCCTGCAGCGGAAAGGCCTGGCGCTCCGCGTCCGGGGCGAGCGCCGCATGAATGTTCGAGGCCGTGCAACCTTCCGGTGCGGAATGGAATGGGATCTTCATCGGAAAGCTCGGTCGATCCTGGTTCACGTCGGCGCGAGGGCCGTCGCTCGTCGCTGCAGCGCAAAAAATGGGTTGATGCGGACCTTCGACCAGAGCCGGCGTGGCCACGTGTCGCTCTTGGCGGCGTTTCGTCGCTCGCGGAAGCGGACCGGCCGTCGCGGCATGCTTCCGCGACGCGGCGGCTGGGCAGACCCTCGGAATTCCCCTATGCGAGCCGGATGACCCACGCTGACCAACACGGCGCTTACGGACAGCCGCCCGAAGCCCTCGTCTCCTTCCAGGCCGGGACCGTCCAGTTCTCGCCCTTGATGCCCGGCGCCGCCGCCCTCGAGGCGTGCCGGCCGGGCTCGCTCGCCAGTCTGATCATGCTGGCCCCGCCAGGGACGCTCGAGCGGCGTTTCGCCCTGGCGCAGGCGCTCCTCGCCTTGGCCCCGGGTGCCCCGTTCCAGGTGCTGGCACCGAAGGATCGCGGCGGTTCCCGGCTGGCCGCCGAGCTTCGAGCGTTCGGCTGCGAGGTCTTCGAAACGTCCAAGCGCCACCACCGCATCTGTGCCGGGACACGCCCCGAAGCGCTCGTCGACGTCGACGCCACGCTGGCCGAAGGCGGACCGCGCCGCATCCCGCCCTACGACCTCTGGACCCAGCCCGGCGTGTTCAGCTGGGACCGGCTCGATCCGGGAAGCGCCCTGTTGATGAAACATCTGCCCGCCCTGTCGGGACATGGCGCGGATTTCGGCTGCGGCACCGGCCTGTTGTCTCGGGGCGTGCTGACCTCGGGCGCCGTCAAGAGCCTGCTCGGCCTCGATATCGACCGGCGCGCCATCGAGGCGGCGCGGCGCAATCTCGAGGATCCGCGCGTCAGCCTGCGCTGGAGTGACCTCAGGCGGCCCGACGCCAGCCTGACGAAGTTCGATTTCGTGGTGATGAATCCGCCGTTCCACGAAGGCGGCACGGAAGAGCGCAGCCTCGGCCGCATCTTCATCGAACGTGCCGCGACGGCGCTGCGCCGGGGGGGGCGGTTGTGGCTGACGGCGAACCGCCACCTTCCCTATGAGGGCGTGCTGGCCCCCTTGTTCCGCAGCGTGACGGTGGTGGTGGAGGCGGAAGGCTACAAGGTGTTCGAGGCCGTGGTGTGAGCATGCGGCTCGACAAGCTTCTGTCCAACCTCGGCTACGGCTCGCGCCGCGAGATCCCGGCGCTGCTGCGGGCCGGTCGGGTCAGGCTGGGAGAGCTCCGCCTGAGCGATGCCGCGCAAAAGATCGCCAGCGCGGCCTGGACGGAGATTCGCATCGATGGCGAACCGCTCGATCCGCCGCCCGGGCTGGTGATCATGATGCACAAGCCGCTCGGCGTGACGTGCTCGCACAAGGACGAGGGCCCTTTGGTGCATGAGCTGCTGCCGGAGCGCTGGCGACGGCGCGAGCCGCAGATCTCCTCCGTCGGCCGCCTCGACAAGGACACCTCGGGCCTTCTGCTGATGACCGATGACGGCCCCCTGTTGCACAGCCTGATCGCCCCCAAGGCGCAGGTGCCGAAGCGCTACCATGTCAAGCTGGCGCGCCCCCTGCGCGGCGACGAGACCGAAACCTTCGCGGCCGGCACGCTGATGCTGCAAGGAGACGAGACGCCCCTCCGGATGGCCCGTCTCGACGTCACGTCGCCCACGCGCGCTGCATTGACCATCACCGAGGGTCGCTACCACCAGGTCCGCCGCATGTTCGCGGCCGTGGGCAATCACGTGTTGGCGCTCCACCGCGACCAGGTCGGGGGCCTGACACTGCCCGACGACCTCGCCCCAGGTCAGCATCGCGTGCTCGACGAAGCGCAGGTGAAAACCGTCCTGTCGCCGCCGCGAACCGCCGCCGCAAATCGCTGAAGCGATCGAGCCGGCCTGAAGCGAACCCGTGTAGCCGGCCTGAGCATCGACAATATTTGAAGCGAAGGGAGGGGTGGGGAGTCTGGTGCTGCGAGAGAGGATTGAACTCTCGACCTCTCCCTTACCAAGGGAGTGCTCTACCACTGAGCTACCGCAGCTTGCCGCACGACGCATCGCGCGGCCGATGCTTTGCCATAGGCGCAGGCGGGACGCAAGATGCGACGCGCCTTCAGACGCTGTTCACTTGGGGATTTGGTTTCGCGCAGGCTACGACTTTGCGCAGTCGCGTCGTGCGGACCGGCGCTTCGGTACGGGAAGGGTCCCGATCGTCTTGCACGGTGGGTCGGGTTCCGTTATGGCGCGGGAAGCGAGATGCATCGAGGACAAGCGTGACCGACGTCCATAAGCCTGCGGAGACGGTTCCGGTCGCGATCATCATGGGCAGCCAGTCGGACTGGCCTGTTTTGAGCCATGCGGCCACCACCCTGGCGGCGCTGGAGATTGGCCATGTGGCCCGGATCGTGTCGGCCCATCGCACCCCGGACCGGTTGGTCGAGTTTGCCAAAGGCGCCCGCGCCGAAGGGCTTCGCGTGATCATCGCCGGGGCAGGCGGTGCCGCCCATCTGCCCGGCATGACGGCCGCCTGGACGACGCTGCCGGTGCTCGGCGTGCCGATGGAGACAAAGGCGCTCGGCGGCCGCGACAGCCTTTATTCGATCGTCCAGATGCCGGCCGGCATCCCGGTCGGAACTCTGGCCATCGGCAAAGCCGGCGCCATCAATGCGGCCTTGCTGGCCGCCAGCATCCTTAGCCTCGACGATGAAGCGCTCGCGCATCGCTTGGCGGCGTGGCGGCAGGCCCAAAGCGCCAGCGTCGCCCAGGTTCCGCACGACGTCTAAAGGCGAACCCTGCGGGCTGAGCCGAGGTTCGGCCCCAAGCTCTCATTCACAGCACCCAAGAAAGATCCTGCCATGGAAGCCAATTCGGCTGAAGCCAAACACCTCCTTGCCTTTATCGAGCGCATCGAACGGCTCGAGGAAGACAAGAAGCAGGTCAGCGAGGACATCAAGGATGTCTACGCCGAAGCCAAGGGCACCGGCTATGACGTGAAGATCATCCGCAAGATCGTCTCGATCCGAAAGCAGGACAAGGACAAGCGCCGGGAGGAAGAAGAGATCCTGGGCCTTTATCTGGCGGCGCTCGGCATGGGCGAATAAACCTGTCGCCCGCCACCGGCGGGCGCGGAAGCCGACACAAACGAAAGCCCGGGCCGTCGCAGCGACCCGGGCTTTCGTTTGTCGGCTTCAAGCGGAAAAGCCCGGCATTGCTGCCGGGCCTTCCTTGTTGTCGGAGTTTCGACTTAGAAGTCGCGCTCGACGCGGATGCGACCTTCGAAGGAGTCGGGGTTCTTCTTCACATTGAGAGCTGCGAAGGCAGCCTGTGCAGCAGCACCACCAGCGATATCCTGGTCGATCTTGGCGTAGATGCCTTCGATGCCGATCGAGAGATTGTTGACCGGGGTCCAGATGAACTGGTTGCCGATGCGGAACTCGCTGGCATCGCCGATGCCGCCGAGGCGCCAGTCGGTGCTCTTGGCGCGGTTGCCGTAGGAGACTTCCTCATACGAACCGAACAGCACGTCCGAGAAGTTCGGCGTGAAGTAGTGGTGCAGGGCGCCCATGACCGAGAAGCCCTTCGACAGCGACAGCGACGAAGCACCAGCCGCGTTCGTGTAGATGTAGGCGTCGCGATCCTGGTGCTGGAAGCCGCCCAGCAGCAGGGCGTTGAAGCCCGAGTTCAGCGTGCCGGCCGAGTCCATGTACAGGTAGGCGCCTTCCTGGTACGCGCCTTCCAGCCACAGATCGTCGCCAGCGGCGAGCATCGGCAGCTTGATCTGCACGCCACCCTGCACGGCGAAGCCGTCACGGGTGATCTCGCCAGCATTGACACCAGCGGTGTCGAAGGTATCGGCCTTCACTTCGTGGTAGGCGGCCGAGAGCTGCACTGCGCCCCATGCCTGGTCGTAACGGACCACGCCGACGAAGTCCGGGATCACGACCGAGCCGTAGCCGACGCTGCCGACCGACGACACGCTCGACGAGCTGCCCGTGGTGATCAGGTCGCCCGAGTTGCCGATGCCGTTGCGACGAACGGTCGGATCTTCCACCGAGCCCGTGACCGAGAAGCCGCCGCCGAGGGTCGCCGTGTAGGCGAACATCTGCGTGGACTGATCTGAGTTCGCGATGCCTTCGAAGTTGTAGTTGTCGGCGTAGAAGTCGAAGAACGACTGGGCGCGACCAACCGTGAAGCCAGCGAACTGGATGAAGGCCTTGTCGACGTTGGCGCCCGAACCGTTCTGGTTGGCGAAGCTCTGCTGCGACGAAGCCGAACCGGAGTAGTTGCCGCCGGTGCGGGTCAGTTCGAAGCGAACGAAGGTGCGAAGCGTGCCGTAAGCGGTCTGGGTGCGGGCATCGGCCTCGAGGCGGCCACGAGCGAAGAAGCCCGAAGCGTCACGCAGGCGACCCGGGATGCGGGTGCCGCCGGCGACGATGGCGCCGCCCGGACCAGCCGAGCCGAGCTGCGGGAAGTAAGCAGTCGACGGGGAGATGTAGGTATATTCCGTACGGACGTAACCGCCGACCTTCAAGCAGGTGTCGGTGCCCGGGATGTAGAAGTAGCCAGCGCCGGTGAAGTCGCAAACGCGGACGTACTCGACAGGAGCCGCTTTCCGGAACGGAAGATCGGCGGCCTGGGCGCTGGCGACAGCGGTCAGGCCGACCGCCGAGCTGAGAAGAAGGCTCTTGGCGAGCTTCATAGGTAAAACCTCCAGAATGAAAGACCCTGTGGGATTAAGTCCGCCTTGCCTCGACATTGCCACGAAACCGGATCGTTTCGCGCCGCCGCCGCACAAGGTTTTCTTCTTCCCTTTTCTGCAGTCCCCGTCCCCGTTGCGAAGTCGTTTCCAAGACTTAGCTCAGTGACCTGGGTCTGTATTATGAGCGAGGGAAGCTCCCTTTCGCGTTTTGAACATAGCCGCGATGCTGATTCCCACAAACGGCCAATTGCCCTTGGGGTGCCCCATTTCGGCCTTTCAGAACCGCTTGTGACATTCTGGCAACGAAAAGAGCCTCGGCTTCATAGCTTAGGGCCAGGTTGTTCGCTGGAAGGGGCGAGAGGTGAACAACAAGTTAACGTTTATGCTTGTTTTAAGCGTGCGCGACCGCAGTGCAGCAAGTGTTGTGGTGCGGCGACACAGAATCAGCCGGTCATCGGACGGCGGGTATTGGGAAGGGCAGGGTCGTCGTAGGGGAGGGCGGCTCTCTGATGCGGATGAGAGAGCCCGGCAAGTTGCCCCCTTATAAGGAGACCGCCGCACCGATGTGGCGCGGCGGCGGAGTTCTTCCGGTGGAGAGTGTGGTCCGACGGCGGCTCAGCTTGGTTTGAAGGCCGTGGCTGCGAAAGCTGGCACGGCGGCCGCAAAGGCTTCCAGCCACGTCACCAGCCGCGGATGGGTGGCGCGCCACGTCCCGTCGAACCGCAGGTCCAGATATCCGAGCCCGCAGGCGAGGGCCACATGGCCGATGTCGATGTCGCCGTTCGGCGGCGCAGCCTCGAGGGCGCCGAGAGCTCGCTCGATCTTGTCGCCCTGATGCGCCGTCCAGCGCGCGTCCCGGTTTGCCTCGGCACGCCAGCGCTGCTCATAAACCATCAGCAGCGCCGCATCGGTGAAGCCGTCTGCCAGTGCCTGCAGGGTCAAGGTGCGGAACCTGTGCGCCGGCTCGGCAGGGAGGAGGCGATGTCCGCCGGCCAGGTGATCGAGGTATTCCACGATGACGCGGCTGTCATAGAGCGTCGTCCCGTCGTCGAGCACCAGCGTCGGGATTTTGCCGAGCGGGTTCTCGCGCCGAAGTGAATCCGCGGCGTCGGTCGTATCGGCATCGACCGAGCGGAGCGTCGCGCCGAGTTCCAGCAGGGCGGCGGCAATCTTGACCTTGCGGCCGAACGGGGAGGCGGGGGCGGAACGGAGGATCATGGGGGGACCTGCAAGACCGAGAGGCTGAACCTCTGCCACGGTCGCGTCACTGCCGCCACCCGTGCCTCAGGTGTCTCGGTTGTAGAGAGTCCAGCGAAAGGGTGTTTCCGCCGGGTCGCCCAGGGTGCTGCACAGAAAAGGAAGCAGCAATCCCGCTTCCTCGGCCAGCACATAAGGCGGGTTGATGACCAGCAGGCCGCTGCCGCGCAGGCCTGGGTCGGCTGATGTTTCGTCGCGGAAAAGATCGATGCGGCACGAAGGCGGCAGGGCCGCTTCGGACAGCGCGTGGTGGAACGCCGAGACCGCGGCATCGTCCTTGATCGGATGCCAGATCACGTAGGTGCCGGTGGCCCACTTGCGGCAAGCGCTCTTCAGGGCCGCAACGAGGCGGGGGAACTCGTCGCGCTCCTCGAAGGGCGGATCGATCAGCACCACGCCGCGTCGCTCGGGCGGCGGCAAGGCGGCGGCCAGCACCTGATAGCCGTCGCGCTCCACAACCTTCAGACGCTTGTCGCGGCCGAGCGTGCTTCGCAAGGTGGCGGCGTCTTCCGGGTGCAACTCCGCCAGCAACATGCGGTCATCGCGGCGCAGCAGGCGCTGCGCCAGAACCGGCGAACCGGGATAGTCGAGGGGGTGACCGTCGGGTCCCGCCGGACCCACGGCCTTGAGATAAGGGTCGAGCAGGTCGCGAAGCGACAATGGCGGCGGCACGCGGAGCAGCCGGCCGATGCCGCCCTGCCATTCTCCGGTCCGCGAGGCCTCTGGCCCGCCGAGATCGTAACGGCCGATACCGGCATGGGTGTCGATGTAGCGAAAGGGAGCCGGCTTGCGGCCAAGGTACACAAGGATGCGGCTGAGCAGCAGATGCTTGACCACATCGGCGAAGTTGCCCGCGTGGAAGGCGTGGCGATAGTTCATGGCCGGGCTCCTGGCCTTGGCGTCAGTGGCCGGCCGGCACCGTGACGGGCCTGCGGCAGGAGGCGCGCGCCACTTCGGGGCAGGGTACGAAGCCGCGCAGATCCTTGGACAAGCAGAGGCGCACCTCCTGCAGCGCGCCCGCGCGGCAGGTCACGGCCATCTCGTCCGTGCGCAGGCCTCGGTTGGCTTCCGTGAATCTGCGGGCGATGTCGAGCGGCGTCCAGGTGGCGTCGGTCGTGGGGCCCATGAAGTCTGGCGGCACGGAGACGGCCTGGCGGGCGCGGCGCACGTCGGCGAAGTAAGCGGTCGGGCTCTGCCCCGTGCAGGTGCCGTGCTGCCGCCATTCGTGCCGCGCCAATCCCTCATCCGGGTAAAGACCACGGATCGCATCGAGCGCCATTCGGGACGGGGATGCTTGGCCGCCGGCGCAGGCGGACGGATAGCCGCGCATGTTCTGCGGCCATAGGCCATGCAGCACGAAACCGGGATTGGCACCGGACGCGCATTGGTCCGGCGACTTGCGGGTGCCGCCGTCGGCACAGAAGCTCGGCGACCAGGAAAGCGACAGGACGTAGAAGTCGAAGCTGCCCGGGGCCACCGCTCCACGGCTCGGGGAGAACGGTTCAGCGGGATTTGGTGGCTGTTCGCTGCCGCCATCGAGGCATTTGTCGAGCACGCAGGGCAAAGCCGACGAGGCCGGCTGTGCCGACGCGCCGCCGGTCAAGGCCAGAAACACCAGCCAGGCAAGTGACGCGACGGGGCGCAGCCGCATGGCGTTTAAGGCCGTGCGTCCTTGCAGTTCGGCGCATAGGCGTATTCCCGGTCGAGGCCGGCGACGCACCAGGTCACGCCATCGCCGAAGCTCGAGAACCCGAGGTTCTCACCGATCGAATACGACACCTCATGCACCGAATGGTCGCTCAGCACGGCGCGGGCCATGCAGAAGGTGCGCGGGATGTGGTCGAGGCCCCAAGGCCGGATGCCGATCGATCGGACGCGATCGTAGGTGATGATCTGAAGGTGCGAGTCCCAATATTCGCTTTCGGTCTGCGCGAACCGGTCCGTGATGGTCGACAGCACATCAGGGTCGCCGCAAGGTGGGACTTCTCCCGAATAGCTGAAGAAGCGTTTTTCCGCCGGCGTCACGATCCGGGCGGAAGCGGCGCCGGCCGTCGCGACCAGCATGGTGGCCGCCAAGGCGGAGTGCAGCAGGCGTTTCATCGGGGTCCTCGACTTTGGCAACCACGATGCGCCGTCTGCGGAAGCCGGGTCAAGCCGGGAAGGCCGGGATCGCAGGGGCATGAGGCGGCGATCCGGCCGGTGTGGCGGCGGCGACACGTCACCCGCGAACAAAGCTGCACTTCGCAGCGTTGGAACAGCGACCAACCGGCGGTTCGAGGCCGGATCGAAAGGACGCGCTATGAACGTGAAGGGTTGGGTGGCCGGGCTCTCGGTCGTGTGTCTGCTGTCGACGGGTGCCGAGGCGGCCGGATGCCTGAAGGGCGCGGCGGTGGGCGGTGTGGCGGGGCACTTCGCCGGCCATCATGCCGTGCTGGGCGCGCTGGCGGGCTGCGCGGTCGGCCATCATCGGGCTGCCGTCCAGCGTCGCCAGGACCGGCAGCAGCAGGCCCAGCCCGAGCAGGACGACGAATCGCAGACCAAGATGTGATGTCCGGTCGGCGATAGCGTCTGTGTCGGCTTAAGCTGGCGAGACCGGCTCGGCACGTGGTCCGACCAACTCCCGCCACAGCAGGATCAGGGCCGACATTACGGCCGGGCCGAGAAATAGGCCGAAAAGGCCGAAGGTCTCGACCCCGCCCAAGATGCCGAGCAGAACCCAGAGGAACGGCAGTTGCGTGGCCCCGCCGATGACGGCGGGGCGTACGAGGTGGTCTGCAATGCCCACCACCGCGAGGCCGATGGCCACCACCAGGATGCCAAGCCCCGGCGCACCCTGAATCAGCAGATAGATCCCAGCGCCACCGAAGGCCGCCGCGGCGCCGAAGGGGATCATGGCTGCCACAGCCGTCACGGCCCCGAGCAGCACCGGATGCGGCACCCCGGTGAACAGGTAGGCCACCCCCATGGCGGCGCCTTCACCGATGCCGACCAGCACCAAGCCATCCACCGTCCCATGAATGGACGCCACCATCTGGCGGGCGAGGGTTTCCCCCTTGGGGCCGAAGACGCGTTGGCTCGCTTCCAGCAACTGCAGCTTCACGTGGTCGCCGGCGCGGAACAGAAAGAACAGCGTAAACAGGGTAAATACGAAGGTGACGAGGCGGTGCGCGAATTTGGCGCCGTATTCCCGGGTCACCGAGAACAGCGAGCCATGGCTGAACCGGCGCAATACGTCGTTGGTGTCGAAGGTCGTGGCCAGGTTCAGGGTCCACCAATCGGCGACGGCCTTGGCGCCCACCGGCAGCCGGCCCACCCAGTCAGGCACCGGGATGCCATTGCTTTCGAGGTCGTGCAGGAACGCGAAGGCGTCGCGTGATTCGCGTCCGACCTGCACGGCGATCAGCACCAGCGGCACGATGATGACGAGGCCTGCCAAACTGGTGAAGAGCGCCGGCCAGACGATCCGCCGTCCCGCCGGCCACCACCGACATGCCCGTTCGAAGACCGGCCAGAGCGCGACCGTCAGGATCGCGGCCCAGACCAGCGCACCGAGAAAGTCGTGGATGATCCAGAGGCCGAGAAGCGCAAGCCCGATCACCAAAGCGGTTCGGGCATAGCGCTGCATCCGTTCCGGCGTGGCGCGCCGGGGTGGACGATGCTCGACAAGCGTTCGCATGGTCAGACCGACCGCATTGCAGCGCCGGTCGGGGCCGTTCGGAAGCAATATGTAGCCATGTCGTGACGCCTTCCTCGAACGGGCGAGCCGTCCGACAGTTTGGGTTCAGGGTCAAGGGGCACCAGCCTGAGGCCGATCGCCTTCATGTCGCGTTTGATTGAAGCGCTACGCTTGGCGTCGGTGTTCGTGTTTTCGGCCGATCGACTTTGATCGCATCCCGGCATCGAAGGGGATGCCGACGCAAGCGCGTCGCTCGGCCCCGATCAGGCTCGATCGATTGGGGCTTTCGCTCGAACAGGGCGACCGAGTGGTTCTGTTTTTGTTCCCTTGTGCCGCGACGTGCCGTAGGGTGCTGCCATGATCGCCGCCGCTCCATCCTTTGCGCTGCCGTTCGGCCTGTCGGTTCCGGCCGCACTCTTGTTGGGCGGGGCGGGGCTGGTGGTCCTCGTCGTGACGCTCTGGGCGGGGCGGCGCACCGGTCAGGTGTCGTTGCGGGATGTCGAGGGCTTGGTGTCGTCGCTGCACCAGGCCAATTTCGAACTGACCGGCCGGGTCAGGACCATGGGTGAATCCTTGTCGGCCCGGCAGGGCGACCTGGCGCGTCTGGTCGGCGAGCGGCTGGACACTGTCAATGCCCGTCTGGGCCAGACCTTGGAGCGCTCGGCCCATCGCACCGGCGAGGGCTTGTCGAAGCTGAACGAAAGGCTGGCCGTGATCGACGCCGCGCAGGCGCGCCTCGCCGATCTGACCGAAGAGGTGGTGGGCCTGCGCGATGTGCTGGCCAACAAACAGGCGCGTGGCGCCTATGGGCAGGCTCGCATGGAGGCCATCGTGCGGGACGGGCTCCCTTCCGACGTTTATGCCTTCCAGCCGACGCTCTCGAACCGCACGCGGCCGGACTGCACCGTCAAGCTTCCCGGTGACCGGGCCGCCCTGGTGATCGACGCCAAGTTTCCGCTCGAAGCCTTCACGGCCCTCAAGGCGGCTGCCGGAGAGCGCGCCCGCGCCGAGGCGGCCGCCCGGGTGCGCACTGACATGGGCAAGCACATCCGCGACATCGCCGAGCGCTACCTCATTCCGGGCGAGACGCAGGATACGGCGCTGATGTTCGTGCCTTCGGAATCGGTGTTCGCCGATCTGTCGGAGCATTTTTCCGACGTGATGCAGAAGGCCCACCGCGCCCGGGTGTCGGTGGTGTCGCCGACCTTGCTGGCCCTGGCGATCCAGCTGATGCGCTCGGTGGCGCGCGATGCCCGCATGCGTGAGCAGGCGCATCTGATTCAGGCCGAGGTGCGGGGCCTGATGGACGAGGTGAGGCGCCTCGGCGACCGCGTCGGCAAGCTCGACGACCATTTCCGGCTCGCCCGCAAGGATGTCGCCGATCTCGCGACGCTGACGGATCGCATCGTGGCCCGGGGTGACAAGATCGACAGCCTCGATTGCGCGGCGCCGCCGGCGAGTTCTTCACCCGGACCGGCGGCCCTGCCGAGCTTGTTCGGTGTCGCCCCGTAGCTCAATGGCCGCCCAGAAGCCGATCGAGGTGCGTGCTTGCCTTATCGGCATCGGCACGGCACAGCGGGGTGATGCGAAGCTTGCGCGAGCGCGTCATCCACACGGTCTTGTTCGAAGTCATCGCGATCGCGGTGGCGATGCCGGTCATTGGGCTCGTTACCGGGGCTTCGGCGGTCGATAGCGGAACATTGAGCGTGTTGATCTCGGTCGGAGCGGTCGTGGCCAATGCCGGGTGGACCTTTGTGTTCGACCGATGGGTGCCGACCCGGCAGCGCGGCCTGCGCCTGCGGCTGCTCAATGCCGCCGGCCTGGAGCTGCTGATCGCGGCCTATACGATCCCACTCACGGTGCTGATCACCGGCGCCACGCTGAAGGCCGCGCTGGCGCTCGATGCGGGCGCCATCGTGTTCTTCCTGGTCTACAGTCTGCTTTATAATGCGGCCTTTGACGCTGCCATGCTGCGCCTCCAGGCCCACCAGACTCAGGCTTTGAGCCGATAACCCGTCTTGAACATCCAGGTCACGACGCCGAGGCAGACAACCAGAACCAGCACGACGGCCGCGATGCTGATGCCGATATGCACGTCAGCCTGGCCGAAGAAACTCCAGCGGAAGGCGCTGATCAGGTAAACCACGGGGTTGAACAGCGTCACGGTCTGCCAGAACCGCGGCAGCATGTTGATGGAGTAGAAGCTGCCCCCCAGGAAGGTGAGTGGGGTCACGATCAACAGCGGAACCATCTGCAGCTTCTCGAAGCCGTCGGCCCAGAGCCCGACGATGAAGCCGAACAGGCTAAAGGTGACGGAAGTGAGCAGCAGCACCGCCATCATCCACACCGGATGCTCGATGCGCAGCGGCACGAACAGGCCAGCCGTTGCCAGGATGATCAAGCCCAGCACTGTTGATTTCGTGGCCGCCGCCCCGACGTAACTGACGACGATCTCGACCGGCGACAGCGGCGCCGACAGGATTTCGTAGATGGTGCCGGTGAAGCGCGGAAAGTAGATGCCGAACGACGCATTGGCGATGCTCTGCGTCAACAGCGACAGCATGACGAGCCCCGGCACGATGAAGGCTCCGTAGGTGACGTCGTCGACGTTCTGGATGCGGGACCCGATGGCGGCGCCGAACACCACGAAGTAAAGCGAGGTGGAGATCACCGGCGAGACGACGCTCTGGAACAAGGTGCGGCGGGTGCGGGCCATCTCGAACAGGTAGATGGCCCGGATGGCATGCCAGTTCATCGCGTGGGCTCCAGCAGGCCGACGAAGATATCCTCGAGCGAGCTCTGGTGCGTCGCGAGGTCGGTAAAGCGCAGGCCGGTACGACCGAGGTCGTTCAGCATCGCGTCGATGCCGCCCTGGCTGGCCTTGTCATAGGTGTAGACGAGGCTGCGGCGATCGGCCGAGATCGTCAGGCCATAGGGAGCCAGGGACGCCGGAATGGCGTCGACCGGCTGCGTCATCTGCAAGGTCAGCTGCTTCTTGCCGAGCTTGCGCATCAGCTCGGTCTTGCTTTCCACCAGCACGATCTCGCCGTGGTTGATGATACCGATTCGGTCGGCCATCTCCTCGGCTTCTTCGATGTAATGCGTGGTCAGGATGATGGTGACACCACTCTGCTGCAGACCCCGCACGACCCGCCACATGTCGCGCCGGAGCTCCACATCGACGCCGGCGGTCGGCTCGTCGAGGAACAGGATCTCGGGCTCGTGCGACAGGGCCTTGGCGATCAGCACGCGGCGCTTCATGCCGCCCGACAGGGTGCGGATCTGGTTATCCTTCTTGTCGTAAAGGTGCAGGTCGCGCAGCACGCGCTCGATCACGGCTGGGTCTCGGCCTTTGCCGAACAGGCCGCGGCTGAAGCTCACCGTATCCCAGACCGTCTCGAAGGCGTCGGTCGTCAGTTCCTGCGGCACGAGGCCGATCTTGGCCCGCGCCGCCCGGTAGTGCAGGCCGATGTCCTGCCCATCCACGGTGACGCTGCCGGTCGAGGCGTTGACGATGCCGCAGACGATCGAGATGAGCGTCGTCTTGCCGGCCCCGTTCGGGCCCAGTAGGGCGAAGATCTCGCCGCGGGCGATGTCGAGATCGACGCGCTTCAGGGCCTGGAACCCCGACGCATAGGTTTTGGTTAGCCCTTTGATCGACAGGGCGGGGGGGGCGAGCGGCGTGGCCGACCGTGTGTCGGGATGGGCGAGGCTGTTCACGCCGCCTTGGTCCCGAAGCGGCCGTAGAAGGTTTCGTGGTCGCGCGCCATGTCGAGTACCAGTCCGGGCGGGTTGAAGCGGTCGCCGTATTTTCTCGACAGGTCGTCGCACAACAAGGCGAATTGCGCCAAGCCCATGCCGTCGATGTAGGACAGCGTGCCACCCGTGAAGGGCGCGAACCCAAAGCCGACGATCGAGCCGACATCGGCCTCGCGCGGATCGGTGACGATACCGTCCGCCATGGCCTGTGCGGCCGCGATGGCCTGCGTCACCAGGAAGCGTTTCTTGAGGTCGCCGACGTCGATCGCGTCGGCCTGCTGCTTGTTGGGCTGCAGATCCGAGAGGCCCGGCCAGAGCGACTTCGATCCCGTCTCGGGGTAATCGTAGAAGCCCTTGCGGTTCTTGCGGCCGAGGCGCCCGTGCTGGGTCACCATGGCGTCGAGAAGGTCCATCTGGGCCGGGTCGACGGCGGTCTCGCCGAGGTCATGCCGCGCCGCCAGCATCACCTTGCGACACAGGTCGATCGCCACCTCGTCGGTGAGCGACAGCGGCCCGACCGGCATCCCGGCCTGGCGGCCGGCATTGTCGATCATAGCCGGCGGCACGCCCTCGAGCAGCATCTTATGGCCTTCGAGCAGATAGGCGAAGACGCAGCGATTGGCGTAGAAGCCGCGCGCGTCATTGACCAGGATCGGCGTCTTCTTCAACAGGCGCACCAGGTCCATGGCGGCCGCGATGGCGCGATCGCCCGTCTGGCGGCCCTTGATGATCTCGACGAGCGGCATCTTCTGCACGGGCGAGAAGAAGTGGACGCCGACGAAGTTCGCAGGTTTGTCCCAGGCTTCCGCCAGCGAGCCGATCGGCAGCGTCGAGGTGTTGGAAGCGAAGATCGTGTCGGCCCCCACCACCGCGAGCGCCTTGCGGGTCGCCTCGGCCTTCACGGCGCGATCCTCGAACACCGCCTCGATCACCATGTCGCAGCCGCGCAACGCCTCGTAGTCGGCAGAGGGGGTGATGCGGGCCAGCAGCGCATCGCGGTCGGCCGTCTTGGCGCGGCCACGGGACACCTGCTCGGTCATCACTTTGTGCGACAGCGCCTTGCCGGCCTCGGCCGCGTCCTGGCTCTGGTCGATCAGCACCACATCGAGCCCCGCACCGGCCAGCACATAACCGATGCCGGCCCCCATGAAGCCGGCACCCAGCACGCCGATGCGCTTCAGGGTCGCGACCGGCACGTCCTTGGGCCGGCGCGCGCCCTTGTTGAGCTCGCCCATCGAGACGAACAGCGAGCGGATCATGGCGCCCGCCTCGGGCGAGCGCAGCACCTTTGCGAAATACTGACTCTCGAGTTTGAGGCCGAGATCAATCGGCACCTGCAGGCCCTCGTAGACGGCATGCAGGATGGCTCGGGCGCCCGGGTAGTTGTCCTGCGTTTCGCGCCGGTAGATGGCGTTCGCGGCCGGCCAGGTCATCATGCCGACCGGTGAGAACACCTTGCCGGAGGGCGGCCGGAAACCTTTCTCGTCCCAGGGCGCGACGCCCTTGCCGCCGGCCCGGATCCAGGCCTTGGCGTGTTCGACCAGCTCCGCCTGCGACACCACCGCATGGACGAGGCCCATGGACTTGGCCAGGGCGGGCTTGATCTGCTCGCCCTTGAACAGCATCTGCAGCGCGTCGCCGGTCTGCATCAGGCGGCTGACGCGTTGGGTGCCGCCGGCCCCCGGGAACAAGCCGACCTTCACTTCCGGCAGGCCTACCCGCACATGGTCGCCGTCGCCCATCACCCTGTGGTGGCAGGCGAGCGCCAGCTCGAAGGCGCCGCCGAGGCAGAGGCCATTGATGGCCGCCACCCAGGGCTTGCCGCTGGTTTCCAGCTTGCGAAACAACACCGACAGCTGCCGCGAGCCATCGAAGAAGGTCCGCATGGCGGTGTCCTCGCCTTCGGTCTCGACCAGTCGCGCGTAGTCGCGGCCGAGCGCCTGCAGCATGTTGAGGTCCGCACCGCCGGAGAAGCTCTGCTTGCCCGAGGTGACGACGCAGCCCTTGAGGGCCGGATCGCCTGCGACGTGATCGATGACGCGGTCGAGTTCCGCCATCACATCGGCCGTGATGACGTTCATCGAACGCTTCGGCATGTCCCAAGTCAGAAGGGCGATGCCGTCGGGATAGCGGTCGAGGCGGAAGTTTTGCAGGTCCATCGTGGTGTTTTCCCCAGCCCCGATCTGCGCGGCGGTCGGCACGGTCATACGCGTTCGATGATGGTGGCGGTGCCCATGCCGGCGCCGATGCAGAGCGTCACCAGGGCGGTGGTCTTGCCGGTGCGCTCGAGCTCGTCGATCGCGGTGCCGAGCAGCATCGCCCCCGTGGCGCCGAGCGGATGGCCGAGCGCGATGGCACCGCCGTTCGGATTCACCTTGGCGGGCGACAGGTCGAAGGCCTGAAGGTAGCGCAGCACCACGGCCGCAAAGGCCTCGTTGACCTCGAACAGGTCGATATCATCAAGCGTCATGCCGGCGCGCGCCAGCGCCTTGCGGGTCACGTCGATCGGACCGGTGAGCATCAGCGCCGGGTCGGAGCCGATATTGGCAAAAGCCTTGATGCGGGCGCGAGGCTTGCGGCCGAGGCGTTGCCCAGCCTCGGCACTGCCGATCAACACCGCGGCGGCGCCATCGACGATGCCGGACGAATTGCCGGCATGGTGGACATGGCGCAGGCGCTCGACCTCGGGGTGGGCCTGGATCGCCACGGCCTCGAAGCCGCCTTGCTGCGCCATCGTGGCGAAAGCGGGTTTCAGGGCGCCGAGCGACTGCATGTCGGTGCCGGGGCGCAGGTGCTCGTCCCGGGCCAGCAGGGTCAGCCCGTTGATGTCCTTCACCGGCACGACGGCCCGGTCGAAGCGGCCGGCGTCCCAGGCGGCCGCGGCGCGCTTCTGGCTCTCGACCGCATAAGCGTCCACCTGATCGCGGCTGAAACCGTATTTCGTGGCGATCAGGTCGGCCGAAACGCCCTGCGGCATAAAATAAGCCGGGATGGCAATGGCGGGGTCCACCGGCCAGGCGCCGCCCGAGGCCCCGATGCCGACGCGGCTCATCGATTCGACGCCGCCCCCGATCACGCATTCGTGCTGGCCCGCCATCACCTGGGCGGCCGCGAAATTCACGGCATCGAGGCCCGAAGCGCAGAACCGGTTGATCTGTACGCCCGGCACCTGGATGCCATAGCCCGCCGTCAGCGCCGCCGCGCGGGCGATATCGCCGCCGGCCTCGCCCACGGGGTCGACACAACCGAGCACCACATCGTCGACGGTCGCGGCCGCGAGGTCGTTGCGCTGCCCCAAGGCCGCCAGCGCCGTGACGGCGAGGCGCAGCGTCGAAACCTCATGCAGCGCGCCATCGGGCTTGCCGCGTCCGCGCGGCGTCCTGACGTGGTCGTAGATGAAGGCGTCAGCCATGGGTGGGTCCGTCAGGTGTCATGGTCAATGTGCCGGTGGGCGATGAAGCGGCCAATGCGGCCTGCCGTGGCCACGAAGCTTGCCCCGTGACGCGAAGCGCACGTCACCGCAGGGGCAGCCGCCGGAGCGGCGCGCGATCGGGGTTCCGGGATCGCTCATCGGGCGCGCTCCAGCCGGGGACGGGGCGGCCGGAGATTTAGAACGCTTCCGCCGGCATGGCCATCATTGTTTCGGCGCCGGCCGTGATGCGGGCCAGGTGGGTCGCGGTCTCGGGCATCAGCCGTTCCATGAAGATGCGACCGACGGTCAGCTTGGCATCCATGCCGGCCGAGGCGCCACGCGCCTTGCGGGCCAGCGCCGCTTCGGCCATGCGGGCCCACATGTAGCCCATGCCGACGAGGCCCAGCAGGTGCATATAGCTGGTGGCGCCGGCACCGGCATTGTCGGGTTTGGTCATGGCGTTGGCCATGAACCACATCGTCGCCTGCTGCAGCCGGTCGAGCCCCTCCTTCAGGGGCGCGAGGTAAGGCGCCATCGCGTCCTGGTCGGCTTTCTGCTTCAGATAGGCCGAGACTTCCCGGGTAAAAAGTGTGAAGGCGCGGCCGGCGTCCTTGGGCAGCTTGCGGCCGACGAGGTCGAGCGCCTGGATGCCGTTGGCCCCCTCGTAGATCATGGCGATGCGGGCATCGCGGACGAACTGCTCGACGCCCCATTCGGCCACATAGCCATGGCCGCCGAACACCTGCTGGGCCGTGACGCAATTGTTGAAGCCGGTGTCGGTGAGCACGCCCTTCAGCACCGGGGTGAGAAGCCCGAGCAGGTCCTCGGCGGTTTGGCGGGCCTTCGGGTCTTCGCTGGCCGCGGCCAGGTCGGCCTGCAATGCACCCCATAGCAGCAGTGCGCGCGCGCCTTCGTTGAAGGCCCGTACCTCGAGCAGCATGCGGCGCACGTCGGGATGCGCCAGGATGGGGTCGGCCGGCTTGCCGGCATCGGTGCGGCCCGACAGGGCGCGGCCCTGCAAACGCTCCTTCGCATAGGCGGCGGCGTTCTGGTAGGCGACCTCCGACAGGCCGAGCCCCTGGATGGCGACGCCGATGCGGGCCTCGTTCATCATCACGAACATGGCCTGCAGCCCGCGGTTGGCTTCGCCGATCAGCCAGCCGGTCGCGCCGTCATAGTTCATCACGCAGGTGGCGTTGCCGTGGATGCCCATCTTGGTCTCGATGGCGCCGCACGACACGGCGTTGCGGGCACCGAGAGATCCATCGGGCTCCACCAGCACCTTGGGCACCAGAAACAGCGACAAGCCTTTGGTGCCGGCCGGCGCGCCTTCGATGCGGGCCAGCACGAGGTGGATGATGTTGGGCGCCAGATCGTGCTCACCGGCCGAGATGAAGATCTTCTGTCCCGTCAGCGCAAAGGCCCCATCGGGCCGTGGCGTGGCTCTCGTGGTCAACAGGCCGAGGTCGGTACCGCAATGCGGCTCCGTGAGGTTCATGGTGCCGGTCCACTCGCCCGTCACCATGCGGGTGGCGTAAAGCCGCTTCTGTTCTTCCGACCCATGCACCAGCAGAGCCGCGACGGCGCTTTGGGTCAGCCCGGGATACATGGTGAAGGCCATGTTGGCGCCGAAGCAGAACTCGTTGACGGCGGCGCCGACCACCTGCGGCAGGTTCTGGCCCCCATAGGCGCTGGCGACCGAGAGCCCCTGCCAGCCCCCGGCGCAGTAGCTTTCATAGGCTTCCTTGAACCCGGCCGGCGTGGTGACGCGCCCGTCCTGGTGTCGCACGCAACCGGATCGATCACCGGTGCGATTCAGCGGTTGCAGCGCGTTTTCGCAGAATCGGGCCGCCTCGGTCAGGATGGCCTCGACCACGTCCATCGAGGCCTCGCCGAAGCGCGGCAGGTTGCTGTAGCGCGACAGCTGCAGCACATCGTCGAGACAGAACAGCGTGTCTTCGACCGGAGCCTTGTAGCTGACCATGGGTGTCGCCTCGACGCGGAACCAGGCCGGACGAGACCGAGGCCGCGACCGGCGATGAGCCGCATATAGGCGTCCGCGCCGAAGAGGGAAATGCGACGCGGGTCCGCACCCGTCTCGATTTAGAGACTGGCGCTCAAACGCTCGTGGGCAGCCCGCAGTTCGGCGATCGCGCCATCGATCTCCTCGCGCTGGCGCTGCAGGTGACCGATCTGCGATGCGATCTGCTCGGGATCGAGCTTCAGGGCCGCGGCTTCGGCCTCGCTGCGATCGAAGCTCTGCTCGGCCAGCATGCCCCGGATTTCCCCCAGCGTGAAGCCGAGGTTCTTGCCCTTCAGGATCAGCGCCAGGCGAGCCTTATCCTGCTCGGTGTAGAAGCGAGAGGTGCCGTCCCGGAACGGTGCAAGCAGCCCTTTGTCTTCATAGAACCGAAGGGTGCGCAGGCTGACATCGAAGGTTTCGGCCAAGTCGCCGATGGTGAACAACGGAAGACCCGGCTCCGGACGGCTTCTCGCCTTGCGGAGGGGGACTCGGGATTCAGAACGCGATGTGACGTTCATCGGGCAAACCGTGGATCGAGCCTCGCCGCTCGTGAGACGCCGTAGCGGCATGGGGTGGAGTGTAATCGAGGTCGGTGAGACCGCAACCAAAAGTTGCAAAAAATAACGATCAATCGCGGTGGGAGAAAAATCAGGGTCAAAAACGAAGGTGTTAACCGGCTGTTTACCGTGCCGCTGGAATGTCGTTTCACGTGGTTGGAAGGTGGTTTGGATCTCAATCTATGACGATACGAGCCCTCGAGCGATCGCAAGACAAGCACAACCCGACCTCTGGTCCGACGGGCTCTCCCATGAACAAGCCGCTGCCATGGAACGTAAAAGGCGTGGGCTTCGATGCGCGTGAAGCCGCCCGGCTGGCGGCCAAGCGCGCCGGGGTTCCGCTCGGCGAATGGCTGAACACCGTGATCTCGGCCCGCGCCGCGGAACTCGGCGTCCAGATCGACGATGTCGGCAGCGACGACAGGCTTGAAGCCATCGCGAGCCGGCTGTCGGAGGACGACGGGGCCGACGCGACGGCGCTCGTCCTGCAGGAATCCGTTCCGCCAAGCCTTGCCGGTGTTCGCGAGCAGGTCGCCGCGCTTTCGAGCGGCGTGCCGCGATCGGCGGCCGATCTGCGATCCGGCGTTGCGGTCCAGGCCCATTTCGCCTTGGCAGCCTCGTCGACCCCGCAGCGGGCCGAGAGTGCCTTGCCGGCCTGGACGGGCGTCCAAGCCGGTCGCGCGGCTCGCAAGCCTGCCCCGGTGCCAGCGAGCGTCGCGGCACGCTCACCGGCCCAGGCCGAAGCGACGCAACTCGACGACCGCCTGAATGCCATTCTGGCCAAGCTGAACCGCTCTTTCGAAGCCGCAGCCGAGATCGGCGGCGCGCCGGCTCCCGCTCCGGCGGTTGAAACCCACGAGCCGGCGCAGGCCGAGGCGGATCGGTTCCGGATCGAGGAAGCCGCGCGGCCCGCCCGTCCGGCGGCGATGCCGAAGCCCGTGCTGGCGCCGTTGTCGAGCCTCGACACGATCGAGGCGCCGGCGCCGCAATCCTTCGCCGATCTCCAGGCCGCGTTCCGCTCGCTGGCCGAGAAGCTCGAGGCGCAGGTCGCGGGTGCCCAGTCCGAAGCGAAGGCGACGCCAGGTCGATCGGCCCTCGATGGCCAACGGTCGCCTGCCGCCGATCGGGTCGCGGCCGTGGCGGCTGGTGCGGGGCCGACGAGCGTCGAGGATCTGCGGCGTCTGCAGGGCGAACTGGCGCAACTCGCGACACGGGTCTCCGACCTGTCGCCGCAGCATGCGTTGGGCTCCCTCGAGTCCGCCGTCCGCGAATTGATGGGTCGCGTCGACCTGTCGAAGCTCGATGGTGTGCAGGCCTCGGTTCTGGCCCCGGTCGAGCGGCTCGGCCGCGATATGCGGGAGGCGATCCGCGCCGTGGACGCAACGCCGGCCGTCGAGGCCGTGCGCCGCGACATGCGGGCGCTGGCGGCCAAGCTCGACGCACAGCCGCCGCGCGGGCCCGATAGCGGCGCGCTGGAGAAGCTGCGCGGCGAACTGGCCGGGCTGCGGGAGATGGTGGGCGGCCTGACAGAGCGCCTGAGCGCGACCGATCGGCTGCAGGATGAGATTTCGACGCTCGGCCTCAAGGTCGGCAGCCTCGTCGACCGTCCCGCCCCGGGGGCGTCGCGCGACCTCGCCAAGGCGGTGGACGACATTCGCGCGCTGGTGCAGCGCACCGCGGCCGACGGCATGTTGGGTGTGCTCGATGGGAAGATCGACACCATCGCGGCGCGCGTCGAACTGCTCGCGGAGGCGCAGCGACCGCAGGCGCTGATGGCGGGCCTGGCGCAGCAGATCGACCGCGCCCACGAGACGCTGGTCGACCGCCTTGCCACCCGGGTCGCCCCCAAGGGCGACCTCAGCCAGCTCGAGGCCAGCATCGGCTCGCTGTCTGAGAAGATCGACTCGATGGGTCGCGCGTCGCATGACGTGAATGCGCTTTACGGGCTGGTCGGCACGTTGGCGGACCGCATGCAGGACGCCCAGGACCCGCGCAGCGATGGCGACGTGCTGTCGGCCCTGCAGGCCCAGATGGGTCGCCTTATCGAGCGGCTGGATCAGACAGAATTGGGCAACACCGCGCTGCGCGGCATGGAGCGGCTGATCGGCGACCTGTTTCTGCAGATCGAGCAATCTCGCGACGTCGCCATCGACGCCGCCGAGAACGCCGCCCGGGCCGCCGCGCAGGACACGCTGCGGGCCGCCATGGACAACCCGCGACTAAACGGGGCCGAACTCACCGTGCAGACGGGTCTCGATGTCGACCACGTCAGCCAGGAACTGGCGGAATTGCGTCGCGTTCAGGAGGTATCGGACCGGCGCGTCACCACCACGCTTTCGGCGCTGAACACCACGCTTGAGCGTCTGGTCGACCACATGACGCTCGCACCGGCACAGCCTGGCGAGGCTCCCATGGCAGCGGCAGCGGCCGACAAGGCGCCGCGTCGTCGTCGCCGGGCGGAACCCGAGGCGGAGCCGCGCGAACGTTCGAGCTTCGGCGAGATCCCGCCCTTCGATCCCGACCACTTCCTGCTCGAACCCGGTAGCGTCGTGATGGCCGAGGTGCCGCTGCGCCCCGGGCATGGCGCCAGCACGGCGCCCGTCCCGCATGTGGCCAGCCACCCCCCGGCCGATGTGGCACCGTTGATCGCGGCGGCTCGACGAGCGGCTCAGGCGGCGCAGGATTCGGCGCTGGATGCTGCCCTGCTGGCGAATGCCGATGGTGCCGAACAAACCAGCCGGACGCGATCGTTCTTCGCCAATCGTCGTCGGCCGCTGCTGCTCGGCCTTGCGGGGCTGGTGCTGCTGCTCGGCACCCTGCAGATCGTGCGGCTGTCGACCGAGCGGAGCCCCGGCGCTGCCGTCGTTTCCCAGGCCCCGACGCTGCCCGGAGCTACGGCCGAGCCGTCGTCCCCGAAACCCGACAAGGGCGCATCGCTGCAGACCACCCCGACGCCCGTCACCGCCATGCTGCCTGCGCCTGCGGCTGAGCGCGGGGCCTCCCTCACCGATCCTACCCCGACAGGCTCGCTGCCGGCTGCCGCCTCGATCGACATGGCGGGCCTGACCGGCCTCGGTCAGGGGCTCAAGGACCTCGCGGCCAGCGGCGACGCCAAAGCACAGTTCGAAGTCGCGGCCCGCTTGTCGGAAGGGCGCGGCCTTGTGCGAGACCCGAAGCTGTCCGCCCTGTGGTTCGAGCGCGCCGCCAAGCAGGGCTTGGCGCCAGCCCAATATCGGCTCGGATCCATGTACGAGAAGGGCGTCGGCGTGTCGGCCGATCAGGCCCTTGCGGTCGCCTGGTATGAGAAGGCAGCCGGGCAGGGCAACGTGCGGGCCATGCACAACCTGGCGGTGATGTCGGCCGAGGGGGCGGGCGCCAAGTCTGATTACGGCAAGGCCCTGAGCTGGTTCACCAAGGCGGCCAGCTACGGCGTCCGCGACAGCCAGTTTAATCTAGCAGTGTTGCTGGCCCGCGGCCTTGGTGGACCCCAGAATCTCGGCCAGTCCTACGCTTGGTTCTCAGCCGCAGCCACGCAGGGCGACAGCGATGCCGTTCTAAAGCGCGATGCCGTGGCGGCCAAACTCGACGCCAAAGCATTGGCTGAGGCCAAAAGCATCGTGGCGAGCTTCCATGCCCTGACACCCGACGCCGCCACCAATGACGTGGCACCGCCGGCCGGTGGTTGGGATGCGGCACCCGCAGGCAAGACGGCTTCTGCCAGAAAGGTCGAGGCGCGGATCGGCAGCCTGTAGGCGCGATCCGGGTCGGCTCGACGCGAGGCTGAGATCGCGTCGAACAAGGCTAGGATTCGCTGCGAAGCATCGATCCTCTGATCTGAACGTCGCGACGTTACCGGCGAGCCTATCAGCTGCCGATAGCAAAAAGCCCCGGAGCATGTCTCCGGGGCTTCTGTTTGTGATCTACACTCTCAGGCCGAAGGCTGCGGCTCGAGTTCCGGGCCTGGCTTGGAGCGCCCCTTGCCGATCGTCGGCACCGCGGATGCGCGGGGCGGCGGCGGCTCGTCTTCCGTGTTGCGGACGGGCGACCGGCCTTCGAGAAGACCGATAATCTCGCTCCCAGTCAGGGTCTCATATTCGAGCAGACCCTTTGCCAAGGCTTCCAGGGCGTCCCGGCGGGACGTCAGGATCTCTGTTGCGCTGGCAAGACCGGTCTCGACGAGGCGCCGCACCTCCGAGTCGATCTTCTGCGACGTCGATTCGGAAATGGTCTGCTGTCGGCCCATCGAATAGCCGAGGAACACTTCTTCCTGGTTCTCGCCGTACATGACCGTGCCGAGTTCATCCGAGAACCCCCAACGGGTCACCATTGCGCGAGCCAATTTGGTCGCCTGCTCGATATCGGACTGCGCCCCCGAGGTGACCTTCTCCTTGCCGAAGACAAGCTCTTCCGCCACGCGGCCGCCCATCAGAACCGCAAGGCGCGACGTCATCTGCTCGAAGCTCATCGACAGCTTGTCGCGCTCGGGCAGTTGCATCACCATACCCAGCGCCCGGCCACGCGGGATGATCGTGGCCTTGTGAACGGGATCGGTCGCCGGCACCGTCAGCGCCACGAGCGCATGACCACCCTCGTGATAGGCCGTCAGCATCTTTTCCTGCTCGGTCATCACCAGGGTGCGCCGCTCGGCACCCATCATGATCTTGTCCTTGGCGTCCTCGAACTCGACCATCGTGACGATGCGCTTGCCGCGCCGGGCCGCCATCAAAGCCGACTCGTTGACCAGGTTCATCAGGTCGGCGCCCGAGAAGCCTGGCGTACCCCGTGCCACGGTCTTGAGGTCGACATCGGGTGACAACGGCACCTTGCGGACGTGAACCTTCAGGATCTTTTCGCGGCCCGCCACATCCGGGTTCGGCACAACGATCTGACGATCGAACCGGCCTGGACGCAACAAGGCGGGATCGAGCACGTCGGGGCGGTTGGTGGCCGCGATGAGGATGATCCCCTCATTCGCTTCGAAGCCGTCCATCTCGACCAGCAACTGGTTCAGCGTCTGCTCACGCTCGTCATTGCCACCGCCGAGACCTGCACCACGGTGCCGGCCGACCGCGTCGATTTCGTCGATGAAGATGATGCAAGGAGCATTCTTCTTGGCCTGTTCGAACATATCGCGCACGCGACTTGCACCGACGCCGACGAACATTTCGACAAAGTCGGAGCCCGAGATCGTGAAGAACGGCACGTTGGCTTCGCCCGCGATGGCACGCGCCAGGAGGGTCTTACCCGTCCCAGGAGGGCCCACCAGCAGCACACCGCGCGGGATACGACCACCGAGCCGCTGGAATTTCTGTGGGTCACGCAGGAACTCGACGATCTCCTCGAGATCCTCCTTGGCCTCATCGACACCCGCCACGTCTTCGAAAGTGACGCGGCCGTGCGCTTCGGTGAGCAGCTTGGCCTTCGATTTGCCAAACCCCATCGCCTTGCCGCCAGCCCCCTGCATCTGGCGCGACATGAAGATCCAGACACCAATGAAGGCGATCAGCGGCAACCCGTTGACCAGCAGCGTCACGAGCCAGGAATTGCCATCCGACGGCGGCTTGGCCGTGATCGACACGTTCTTCTTGTACAGGTTCTGCACCAGCGACGGATCGTTCGGCGCGTAGGTCGAGAAAGCGCGGCTGTCGTTGAAGTGACCGCTGATCTCGCTGCCCGCGATGGTCACTTCACGCACGTGGCCTTGGTCGACCTCGGTCAGCAGCTGACTGAAGCTAATATCCTGCGATTGCGCGCGCTGGCCAGGGTTCTGGAACAGCAGCACGAGCGCCACCACCAGGAGAAAGATGATCACCCAGAGGGCGAAATTCCGAAAATTCGGATTCATTGCTGACCCGCGTCTCATCCAAAGCCACCGGCACGTTCGTTCCGGAGAGAGGGCACGTTGACGACATCCATCCGAGGCTGGGCCGCTACGGTCTCGTGTCGCAATGTATGACGCGTCGGTTGCCTTGCCAAGGGAACGGCGGCGCGATCATCTTTTCGCGTTTAACGAGGTTGCAAGATTTGCCGCTCGGGCAGGGGATGCGGCCTTGCGTGGACCTTCGATCCCGACCGACACACAGCCGTGTCGATCGAGGGCCACGAGGCAGCCCTGCAACGTCCGCCGCAGGGGAAGGCCCTGTTGTCGGGCCTGTCGAAAGGCCACGAGCAGCCCCTCGAGTTTCGCGAGTCGGTGGGGGCTCTCCGGTGCGACATCCTGCAGGGCAGCGGCAAGGAGGCGCAGCACCAGTTCGTCGGGCTGATCCCACAAGGCTTGAGAAAAGCGCCGGGTCCCATGCTCGCCGGCGCCTGCGCAGATGACGGCCGCAGTTTGCGTAGCGGCTTCAAGCGCGCGTTCGGCCCGGGCCAGTCGGGTCGCCAGAGTTGCCAGTCGTTCGGGCGTCAAGCCTTCGGCACCCAGCATCGGGGCGAGAGCGCGCCACCGCGCCCGCGCGAAGCGGGGGGCGTGGTTGGACGGATCGTCAAAGAAGGCCCAGCCTGCCGAACGGCACAGGGCGACCAGCGCCGCCTTGCGGACCCCCAAGAGTGGGCGGGCCACGACCATGCCGTCCCAAACCGAGCAGGGCAGCATGCCGGCGAGCCCGCGCGGCCCCGAGCCTGCCGCAAGCCGCATCAACAGGGTCTCGGCTTGATCGTCGAGCGTGTGGGCCGTCACGATGTGCTGGGCACCGAACGCCCGGGCATGCGTGGCCAGCAGATCGTAGCGTGCAGCGCGCGCCCGTGCCTGCAGGCGTGTCGACGGTTTTTCGCCCTCCCAGCGCAGCAGCGTGGCTGGCAGGTCGAGCCCGTGCGCGGTTGCGACGACGGCGGCCGCCTCGAGCGCCGCCTCCGGCCGCAGCCCATGGTCGACGCTCGCCACCGTGATCGGCAAGCCGGGCGGGCGCCAAGCCGCCACGAGGTGCAGAAGCGCCATCGAATCGGGGCCGCCGGACACCGCCAGCACCAGGCCCTGCGACCGGCCCAGCCCGTCGAACAGGTCACCGAGGGGCGGCAGCCCCGGGGCGGTCTTGCCGGTCAGCAGCGCGCGCGTTTCATTTCACGGTCGAGCGTCGTGCGCACATCCGTCGAAGCCGTGGGATAGCGTCGCGTCACCTCGTCGAAGGTGGCGCAGGCTTGTTCCTTCACACCCATGGCGTTCAGCGACATGCCAAGCCGCAGCAAGGCGTCGGCGGCGCGCGGCGCCTTGCTGAAATCGGTCGACAGCCGCAGGTACTGCTCGGCTGCTTCCCGGTGTCGTCCAAGCTTCGTATAGGTTTCGCCCAGCAGGTAGACGGCATCCGGCACCAGGCGGTCACGCGGATATTTGTCGATGAAGCTGTGCAGGCCGGTTGCGGCACTGTCGTACTGCCCCTGGCGGTAGAGCTCGATATCGCCGTTATATTCGTCGCGGGTCCCGCCGGGCGCGAGGCTCGCCACGACGTTCGGGCTCGGCGTCGAGCCTGCTGCGGGTCGGGGTACTGCCACCACCTCCGCCGCCGTGGCGCCCGGCAGCGGGTTGGCATCCGGCGGCGGGGTTCGGTGCATCAGGTCGAGCGGCGCATTCAGCGTTGCGTCGGCCCGCTTGGTGGCGACGTCGGTCGATGCGGCCGGATTGAGGGGCTGGCTCGGCGTCGTCGAGCCGAGCGGGCGCGGCGCGCCGGGCGCCGACGGATCGGCCGCAGGGTCGAAGG
>NZ_JARPVX010000044.1:0-32204 GCF_033947565.1 Lichenihabitans sp. Uapishka_5 | reverse complement strand
CACCCTTGCCGCCGAGCGCGAGACCGAGGTGACGCTGAACATCGTCAAGCCGGCCGGTGCGTCTTGCCCGGGGCAACGCGATGTCCGTCAGGCGTTCAGTGAAGATGCGGCGTGGGCAGCCGTCTACCGCACACCGCCACCGTCGTGTCCGGACTGTGATGCGGACGAGCCGCCCCTGCCAGGGTAGATCGGCGAGCGTCCGTGTGTAGTGCGAGTGTAGCCGTGCGGAGGCTCGGCCACAGGCCAGACAGGAAGCGAATGCGTTGCGCCGGTGGGTGACAATGGTCAAGCAATCGGGATCGGGCTGGACTTGATCGACGACGAGCTCACCGGGAACGGGAGGCAGCAGACGTTTGCTCATCCTCTCGGAGTGCAACGTGTTCCCGGTTTAAACGACGTGACGCTTCGACTCGGGGTTGCACCAGAAGTGCGGAAGGACCCTCCGCCGGGTCAACTCTCAGTGGAAATCAACACCGAGGTCGACTTCTCGGAACTCTGCCGTGTCTTGGGGATGGAACTGGCGCATGCCGACCTCGATCGTGTCGAACCGCTCCCTGGCGTGCTTCGTCGCATGGCTGATAGTCTGACCTGAACGGAGCACGGCATCGCCTCGATCACCTCCCCAATCGGCGCCGACCGAATTCCATCCCGCGCGGTGGGGCCATGCTTCGATCTTCGCTCGACACCGAACTCGACCGAAACGGCGCGCGCTCTGACTCCCCTTGGGAGGCGTCGATGGCGTCGGTCCGAACCTGCCGGTCCTCCCCTTGCCCGAGGTGCCCCAAGTCCGGAGCCGTCGTTCCTGCCGTCACGAAGTCCTCGACGCTGTGATGCGGGCGCCTCAGTGGCGTTCTGACATCGCGTCGTCCGACGCCGAGCGTGAGCACGACGGCATGATGGACTGGATCACCATGTCGCCTGACTCAGAGGTACGGCGTGTGTCGGCAGTCGTTCGGCGTATCGACCACCCCCACGTAACCATGCCACGTCATGCACGATTGCTTGCCTGGGCAACCTGCGCGGCGCACCGTCGTTTGTCCGCCACGTACGCGTACCCTTTGTCGCATCCCATTTCGGCAACGGAAGCAACTCCAACGGCTTCCAAGCGGAAGACAGCGAGTCGTGCATCGGGGCATCGGCATCCGGGGCCGCGAAAGGCTTCCCGCACCGTCCCAACACCTTGTCGACCGTGGGATGGTCCACCCGCAGGCCGTGCTCGACGGCTTCCGAGATCATCCAACCCAAGGGGAATTTAGATAGTCCACTCGCGGACTCCTCGTACCCTCCGCCAACGTCGCCGTGCACCCCCGGGAACCAGACCTGGCGCAAATCGCGGGGGCCGCCGTCCGGCTTGGGTCTCCATACGTTCGGTCGGAAGAAGGCCCTTCGCTCGTCGATTGAGAGCGCATGGCGTGCGACCGCGATGTCCGGGTTGCTGGCCGTGTAGGGCAGCGAGACGGGAGACGTGAACCACCCCACGGAACTCACCGTGTCCCAAAGGCCCAAGAAGTAGGGCTTGCATTCCGTCGAGAACGTCGCCTTGAACTCTGCCGCAAGGCGGAAATAGTCGCTCACGGCATTGCCGCGGGCAGCGCTGGCTGGATCCTGGATCCGGAGGCGCCGAATGGCCCACAGCATCCTCACGGCATAGGGTACTAGGCCCGTGTTGAACGGCGCGACGAGGCCATACATGTACAAGAGGGATGCCAAGGCTCTTACGGTGTAAGCGCCGCGGCTGAATCCGAACATGAAAACGCGATCGCCCGGCTGGAACGTCTGGGCCAGAAAGACGTAAGCGTCGCGCACATCGTTCGCCAAGCCGTACCCGAACGCCATGCCGAGCACCTCGGCTACCCGCTCGCCTTGCCGCGTCACGAAGCCGGGGGGCGCCATCGTGCCGACCCCTGGATGGTAGTAGTTGACTTGGTCAGGCGCGGACTTCGGCAGGACCGAGTATATCTTGGCGACGTTCGTCCTAGCTTTCGAGAACTCGTTGGCGGTGCCGTCACAGCAAACCACGATCGACTTCGACATTGGTGCCCCTTCCATGCGACATCGGAGATGGCCTTCCACGTGACGTGAAGGGCTGCAAGAAGCATCGGCCCTGATCGCATCGTTCGGCCAGTCCCGCTTGTTCAGGGATTCGAGTCCGTCGCCCCGGGCCACGGAATCCTGTACTCCATCGCAAGTGGGCCATCGGGGTCCGTGATCTCGCGAACGCATGACAGGAACCGCTGCAACTCGCCGGCTTCCAATCCGCCGGCCTGTCCCGCGTATTGCTTCGCCGCGACTTCAAGTTCCATCTTTCCCTTGTCTGCCCTGATGACGCGTCCTCCGGTCTTCTGCTCCAGTCGCTGAAGGAGCGAGGGAAAAGGCATGTTCCAGCGCTTCGTGCCGTTCGCGAATTCCTGGTGCACTGGAACCATGGCAACGAGGTCGCGATGGGTCATCGATTCGAGCCCTCCCTCGCGCAGGGTCGCGTTGTGACTGGCGTGGTGGCCGACCTTGTAGAGCACCGTCATCGCGAGGAGATCCTCGGCCGTGACGGTGCCTGGCTCGCCCTTCTTCGCCATCGGAGGCCAGACATGCTCGTGCCAGGAAAGCCAATTGCCGACCTGTGCGTCGCCAGGAAAAAGCAGAACGCGACCGTCGGCCCCGTCACCGAGCCGAAAGGCCAGAACCAGGCTGGTATTGTTGGTGTCCGAATCCAGCTTGAGCGCGAGTTGCTCCGTGGCTCCAAGCCAGTCGGTATCGATCCTGCGCCATTCGTCATCCCGTCGACCGTAGAGCGCCTCGAACTTCGTCCAGGCCGAGTCGTCCGCCGGCGCGCCAAAACTCCTGGAACGTGGTTCGGTCGCAATCAGGTTCTTGAAGCCGAATGGCAGGCTGAGCCTGAGCTTGGCAATGTCGTCGACGTCAAGCTCGGAGGCGTCGCTGGTGGCGTTGAGCGCCGCGACGAGGAACAGGTCGTCCTGGATTGTCTCGGCATCCAGTTCGTAAACTTCCGACGAGTGCCTGTGAGGGTTGCTCCGCTTGAGCAACGCCTCAACCTTCGGCGGGCCGAGCACGTATACGGACAGGTCGGCGACCCCGTTGAATGCTCGTGGCGCGCCACCAGGCTGCAGGTAGGTGACCCTCTTCGCCTTGCCGCGAAGGTATGCCAAGATCTCCCCCGTGGAGCCGCCCGGAGCCGCGGGGGGCTGGGAGGGATCACGTCCGGAAAAGGCCATGAGCCCTTTCAGTGCCTCGAGGCCGTTTGACCTGCCTTCGGTCGGCGCTTCGTCGTCGTCGTCGGTCGAAGGTTCACTCGACATCAGCGCGGCCAGTGCCGAGTGGCTTCGCTCGAGCAAGGCCATGGCCTGCGCACGCCCGGTGCGAAGCTTCGCCGCCTGCTCGTCGCGAGGATCCTCCGTCCAAGCGAGCCACAACTCGCCGATGTCCAGCCGGTCGAAGATGTCGCGAGCCTGGTGGAAACAAGAGAGATGGTCCACGTGTTCGTGCGTGATCACGAGGAGGTCGATCCTGGGCGCCAGCGACGCCACGTCGGACATGATACGCCGCGCCCGTTCCTTTGCCCCGGGCATGCCTTGAAGTATGCCGCTGTCGATCAGGACGTTGAACGTAGCCGTCGCGCCGGGGAAGCGCAGGAGGAAGCAGTCTCCCAGGATGTCGCGGTACATGCGGATGGTGACTGCCCCGCGCATGAATTCGTCATCCGGCATTCCATCGACTTGCTTTCGGGAAGAAGTTTTCCCTGCATCATTCTCGGTGGTTGGCGGGGGCTTTTTCCTGGTCGTTCGAATGGCCATGGCGCCCGTCCTAAAGCACGCGATGCAGGAACGCGAACGGCTCCGCGCGGCTCGATGCGCCGAAGTAGGTCGCTCCCAACGCCTCCCCAGCGGCACCGAACATGAAGTCACGCTGCTCGGCGAGCCGTTCGTCGCTCGCGATGTCCTTGACGATGCAGAAGCGGACCTTGCGGGTTCGCAGGTCGACGATCAAAGTTGCCCCACCGCGGAACGTGAAATCGGCAGTGACCCCTTTCATTCGCCCGTGGTCTTCCAGCCGTGCCTGCAAATCAGCCGTTCGGTAGCCTCTTCGCTCCTGCGTGATCTCGATGACGATCTGTGGTTCCTGCTCGCCATCCGGTCCGATCCTGTTGGCGACGCGTACGGATTGGACCTCGAAGGTCGGTGTCTTCTTTTTCCTGGATCTTCGGATGGTGCGCGGGGCGTCGGCTTGGAGCCACATGCCCATGGCCCTGATCGCCGGATGGGACGGCACGGCGTGGTCCCCCAACCAGTTCTGGAGTTCGGCACACCGCCTCTCCGCGGCGTCGTAGATCGAGCGCCTGTCGCTGAGGTAAGGGAAGGTCTCTTCCGACAGCCAGTCGATGTCTAGCGATGCGTCCGGCGGCTCCCAGATCAGGTTGTCCACGGACAATGACCTGCAGTCCTTCGGGTATATCCCCCTCCGCCGGAATGCCTCCACGACAGCGATCCTGTAGCCGCGAGGGTCGTCGTTCACGAGGTCGGCATCCGACGTGACGAGGGCACGAAGAAAGTCGCCGAAATTGACGTCGACGGGCGGAAGGTAGTCCAAGGCCCTGATACACATCCGTAGGACGTGGCTGGCGGCCTTGGTGGCCTCGATCGTCAGCCGATTGACGAGGTCGGGATGCAAGTCGGCTTCAGGGAAGCGGGTGCCGTCCCCGGTGGCCATTCGGAGCAGGTCGGCGACACGGGAGCGGTATATCGTCACGAACGCGTCGAAGACGGCGGCGACAAGTATCGCGCCCCGATCGTGCGGCTCGACAATGCGATCCAGGGCGTTCGGATCGGGCAATCCGGTCTTTAGATCCACGTCGTCGATGGCGTCGCGAAGGGCGCCGTAATGACCCGTCGCCTGCCCGAACTGCGTGGCGAGCCCGCTCAACAGTGACCTCTGGCCGAGATCGCCGCGAAGCTGCGCGATCTGTTGGCGAACGGCTTCGGGCAGCGTGAAGTGCTGGAATAGCGCGACGATGTCGGCGAAGGCTTCGTGGAAGGCAAGGGCGTCGACGTTGCTCGGCTCGATGTACCGGCGGTGCATGCCGTCCAGGATCGCGTGGGTGGTCTCGTGCGCCACGATGTCGTGGGATAGGCACGTGAACACGGTGCCGCCAGGCAGGTTGCGACCCGGATTGCGAAGCGACGCTCGAAAGTAGCCGAACAGCAGTGCGACCTTGACTGGGCTGTAGTAGGCGTTCGCCTCACGAAGTCCATGCGGATAGATCCTCAAGCGGCCGACGTAGCGATCGACGCTCGATTTCGTGGTCCAGTCCCAAGGGCGCGGCGCCCATAGTATTCGCCGGCCGAGAGCCCGTTCGAAGTTGCGGATGGTCAACATCGAGACCGCGAACGCCATCTGCTGATGGAACTTCGGATTTCCCTCCGACGGCACGTATCCGTCCTGGACGAGCAACGATGGCTCATCCAGGTTCACGGGTGCATAGAAGCCGCCACTTGCTGGATCGACGTCCAGCACTTCGACGTACTCTCCTATGGGACCTGGCTGCAGGTCCTCCCACTTGAGCCGAACCGTCGCGACGTTCATGACCGCGGTCTGCAGATCGAGCGACGCCGCAGGGTCGAATGCGTAGATCCTCAAGCGTCGGAAGGGAGGCTCGTTCGCATCTGCCCTTCGTGGCTCCGATCCGGTGGCTTCCATCGTCGCGCTCCCGCAGCGAAGTCTTAGGTGAATGTACCATCGTCGACACGCGTCGCGAGTTCGCCGTCGACGGACATTTGCCTGCGTACCATCACGAGTTAAGCCATTCCCACTCGTGTTTGCAAAGCGGATCGCGATCGCCTGAGCCGTCATTCAGGAAGGCCGTCGGCGGCTGGGTCGCAACGGCTTGGATTTTTTGTTGCTGCTCCCAAACGGCCCCAGCTCCTTCAGTGTCCGAAGCATTTCACCGATGCCGGTGAGCATGGGCAGCCGCTCAGCGCTCAGTCGACGCTTCTCCGCTGCAATCGAAGCCCTGCCTGCCACCGTCCCAAATACCGAATGCGCAAACTATCTCGTCAACGCCGGGTATGCATCGGCAAAATCCCATCACGCTCTTACGCAGTTGCAACTCAGCCTAACCCCGGTCGTGCCTGATGGGCTTGGATCTGAGACATGAGATGCGAGTTCGTCGAAGCGAAACGTTGGTCGACCCCGCCGAGCATCTCGATGCTCGCGGCGAGGCCATCGATCGTCAGGCCGTTCGTCTCCAGGGCGACAGCGATGTCTGAATTGGAAATGCCGTTCAACTGCAGCGAGCGTATGATGCGCAGGAAGAGTTCGTTCGGCCCGACGAACGGTACGATAAGCTGCGCCAGCGAAGCCCTCTCGCCCTGCGGCGCGACGGTGGAACCGCCTTCGTGGGCTTCCGCGTCAGACTCCAGGTTGCGGGCCGACCTGACCACGATATGCACGACAGCGCTGGACCAGAAATCCTCGTTGAACGCGGTGGTGAGCCATCGCTCGAGGGCAGCATCGTAGATGGCGGCGCTGAGGTCACGTCGGGCATGCACATCGCCGTTCCCTTCGGTCGAGAGCCAGTCGACCGCCCCGAGCCCGATCGCCCAAAGCGCCTTCGGTACTGCATCTGAGCCGACGTCTAGGCGCAGGTTGAAACGGTGCAGGTCTCGCTCGCGGTACCGGAGGATGGACCGCCATTGATCCGTCCAGGCTCGGGCCGGTTCCGGCGAACGCGCAATGGACCAGCCCAGGACCCCGTGAATCCAGTCGGAGGGCCTCGGTGCGAGGGAGATCGCCGTTTCCACCGCCTCGGATGATGCCGTGTCGTCCATGTCGCCTGGAAGCGGCAGACGCTGGCCTGCCAGTGCGGCAGGATCCCTGGCGCCCACTGCAGGCAGGGCAGCGGCCACCGCGGCAAAGTATGCGTCGTCATGCGCAAGGTCGGGCGAGCGCCATCCGGGCCATGCAGCCGGGGATGCCTGCTCGGTGAGTGCCGTCATCAGGAACCATGCCGGAGCCGTGCCGACGTCCGAGGCCTTGGGAACCAGCAAGGAAGCACGCGACAGGCGCCACGCAAGATCCCGAACCAAGCCTGTCGCATTCAGGAAGCCGAGCGGACGCCCATCGGGCCGACCCAGGGTGGCGCGCGCAATCCTGGTCGCCGCGGAGGTGAGGTCCGCCGCGAGTGCCTCATCCGTCCATTCCTCACCTACCTCGTCGGCGGCACACCGAATCCTGGTGCGCAGGTGCTCCAGGCCGGAACCGAGCAACAACGGCGCGACCAACGAACCGTTCCAGGCTCCGCGGTCGTCGAAGGCGACCTGGGCCAAGCCCAGGAGTTCGCACACTTCGTCTAAGTCGTTGACGATCCTGCGCGACGCGAGCGCGTCCGCGACAGGATAGGGCAAGTCGTAACGGGACAGCAGGTCGACGAACGCGTGCCGGCTTGCACGGTGCACGAGGAGGAGCAGCTCACCGCTCGGCCCCCAATACAGGGCAGTGTTCGGATGCCCGCGCGACAGGGAAACGAAGTCGCCCTTCTCGCGCCAGTGTGTTACTGTCGCAAGGAAGCCCTCGCGCTCGGCTGAAGATACGCAGGCAGCAGGGTCGGTGACCTCCGCATCGATCACTTCGCCCGCAAGCGACACGAGTCGCTCCAGTGACCGAGGATCGGCGGCGATGCTGCGGCTGACCTCCTCCTCGAACGCGTCCCATGCGTGGGAAGTCAGGACATCCCGTATGGCGTGCCATGTCGCGGCCTCGGTGCGCTGGGTCAGCGCGTCGGCGGCCGAGAGCCCAAGCATCCACAACGCTGGCACATCGTCCTCGCCGCTGCGAGCCAGGGTTGCAAAGCGGCCTGCAGCGCCGTCCAAGCCTGCAAGCAAAAGCGAGCGCTCGAGCAGAGGGCCGACACGGCTCACCCGCTTCTGAATGCCACGATTCTGCCCGTTCCGTGCGGCCAGATCCAGCATGCAAGAGGCCACCACCGCACGGGCGGGCAATGCCTCGGCGTCGTTTGCCCACGTGGCTTCCGCCTGGGCTTGCATCAGGCGCTTGTGCCTGGCCAAGGGAGCGTTGTCCTCGACGCGTGACCCTCTCATTTCCTGCCGCTCCTTCCGGCCGAGCCTGAGGTGTGTCCATGCCTGGCCCGATGCCCGGACATGATGTCCCAAAGCTCGTCGAAGAACGCGATGGCGCGGGTGTCGTGCGCGTTCCACCCGCGGCTTGCCGCGTTCAGCCCGGGATGTGCGCCACCCACTGTCGCCCCGAAATGCCACAACTCTTCGTCTACGATGGCGAAGCGGTCGTGGATGTACGGGAACTCGTCCTTGTCCAGGACTGGCAGCCACTGAACCCTGATCTCTGCGACAGGGCGGGGAGACCGACGGTTGGCGAGGCCGGTCAGGTCGGACACAACCGAGGCGATCAAGTCACGCTCGACGCCGCCGTGCCTTTCCGTCAGGACCCGAATTTCTGGAGCATCCGTAAGCGCAACCGCAGATTCCAGAACATCGACGTTCGATGTGTTGAACTTCGGGTCCATGATCAGGATCCGAGCCTGGGCCGATGCCATCGCTTCAACGAAGGCATCCAAGGCAAGGACGTCGACCGGCATGCGCCCCGCTGCCGCGATGGCACGCCGTCGGAAATCGATGCTCTCCCGGTCGGGAAACCGACAGACGTCCAGTCGGCCCCAAAAGGAGCGTAGCGGGTAATAGATTACCGACGGCCAGAGCAGTTCGGCCTTGCTCGTCCGGTCAGCATCGGAGGCCGGGCCGGCTCGACTGTCGGTGCGTCGGGTACGAAGCGCGCCATGTCAGCTGTCACCGTCGCGGGTCGCGTCCGCTGGGGTAATCGCCATCCGCCGCCTTGCCAGGAACACGCCGACTTCCTCGGCCTTGTCGAAGAGGCCCGCCAACTCCTCGATGACGGGATCCGGGTCTGGCAATCGGATGATCATGCCCGCCCTGCCGCCAAGGGATCCAAGCGAGTTGCCCGTGAACCAGACGTTGTCGTCGACGACAAGGAAACGGTCATGCAGGGGCGGCGGGTCGCCTCTGAGCACCTTGACTTTGGCACGCTCCGGCGAGCCTCGTGCTGCCTCAAGACGCACGACCTCTCGCTCAAGTTCATCCAGGCGCTCGGTCTCCACCGACTTGTCCGTTTGGTGAAAGGGCATGGCTGATGTCAGAATGCGGACCTGAACCGACGCGCGAGTTACGGCGTGTGCGAACCTGAACAGCTCCAGGCCCGTGACATAGGGGTCATAGATGCCGACGGATTTCCGCGCCGCTCCGATCAATGAACGGAGGAAGGCCGCAGCGTTGCCATGATCGTCTGCAAACCACCGCTGGCCCAACCGCTGAGCCGCAGCCTGGCGTCCGCGACGGGCCGCACCGGCGACCAGCCCATCCCGGGGAGTCACGGGGTCGCCAACGACGGTCACCTCGTCCACGACGTCGGTCACGTCGAACGCGTCGACAGACGCAGCGGCACCACGGCCCACCGGGCTGGAGTATCGGCGTGCACCGCCGACGATCGACGAGCTCAGTGTCAACGTGCTTGCGAAGGCGGCCGGCTTGGACCAGTAGAGCATCCCACGCTGCGGGCAGGTGATCAGCAGGCCTTCCGCATGGTTGCGCCCACCATGCCCGAAGACCGCGAAGGTCCGCGTCCCTTCCAGGCACTGCTGTTCCAGACGGGTAGCCAAGCCGGCCCTCTCCTGAAACGAAGTTATCTCTACGCCCGCGATGGAGGCCCCCGGACGCGGAACGATGTTCACCAGCGTTCGTCCCTCGCCCACGTTGTCGGCAGGCGGAAGTCGTCGACGCTCGAGCCGATGCCAAACGGGATTGGGAGCTACCATCGCGAGGCCCCCGATCCACTCGGGATGCGTGCCGAAATCCACGAAGGTACGTTCGGCAAGCCACGCCCTCGTTCCGGGGTCGGCTGCGATCGCCTCCAAGCGAGGGTCAGGCGACGACAGGGAACGATGGACGCGCGGTTGGTCGTGCCAGTCGCTCAGGAACGGCAGCTCGTAGCGCATTCCGTCCTCGACTCGTTCTGCCCCAACGAAAAGTCCGAGTTCCGGCCAGGGCAGGTCAGCGGACAACGAGTTGACGAGGAGCGGTCCACCGTCCTGCTCGAGACGGTCGGCAGGCTTGGCCGGCACTGGAGTGAAGGCGTTGCCGCCTGCCGCTGCTCCGTACCAGAGGAGGGCCTGATCGCCGGTCATTGCCACTCGGCGAAAGAAGGCGGTGCCTCCGACGACGCCCTTGATGCCCCGACGTTCCAGCCGACCGCTCTCCGGTTCCGGAAAGGGGCGAGGGAGCATTTCGACACTGGCGAAGAGCAGGCGCGCCTCGGACTTCTTGCGGTCGAAGTGCGTGGCCAGACGCACGATGGCGTACAGGTAATCTTGCTCGGAGATCACGGAATCGGCTTCAGGTTTGAACGGCCCTATTCGCGACCTTGTTAATCGCCTTCGCCAACGCATCGCACGTCGAAACGGTTGCGATCCTCAAAGGCAGGAAGGCGGAAGCGCGTCCGTCGCGCTCCATTTTCCGGGTTTCCGGGTTTGCCTCCGAACGGAAGCGTCTCATTCACGGGACCGTGGATTGCGGTCTGCATTCCCGGAAACTCGGGCGAGTTCGTCCTGACCGCGATGCTTCAGTCGGCCTCGCGGTCGAACCGGGCCCGGGAACCGGACCGGAGGGCGGCGCGCACGTCGACGATCGTCTTGGCCTCGGAGGCGCGGGCGACGATCGACTTCAGCCATTTCGGCCGAAAGGCGCAGATCTCGGTGGCGATGGGCGGAAGCTGCCATGCGTGCACCGGAGCCGAATAGCGGGATCCGGCCACCAGGGGCCGCCCGGTCCGGAAGCGGTAGTCCACCTTGGCGGGACGCGCCGCGCCGCGTTCGAACGCCATGTCCTCCGTCGCGGCCGTGAAGGCGACGTTGAAATCAGCGATCCTCCCGCTCGGCGCCAGGGTCACCCGTAGGGCCCGTCTGAAATCCACATGCCGGAGGGAACGGGCTGCCCGCCCATCCACCGGGGATCGATCGGGAACGGCTCGAACCTGACGGTCCAGGGCATGGCGTCGTAGGTGTCGAAGGGCAGGACCCAGTCGGTCCGAGGGGAAAAGGCCCCATGCCACCTTCGGGACAGGCGTTCCGCGGTAAGGGCCGGATCATCGGTCATGGTCACCACCGCCACGTCGAACCCGACCAGGCGCGCCAAGCGCCGCGTTTCCCCGGACCGGAACACGGCGATGGTGGCGATCTCGGTCGCCGGTCCATCAAAGGGCGGGTCGTTCTGAACGGATCCATTCATTGCCACGGCTGCACTCCCATCTGAGTGCCGTTTTTAATATTAGTTATCTTTTCAATATCAACAGTTATCTGCGTTCAAGGGCGTCGAATCCCGTGCCGCTGGTGTAAGAAGGGTGAATGACGATGTCGCGGAATCAATTGCGCGCTGCGCGGATCCTCCTCTGCCTTTCCCAGGAAGAACTCGCGGCGCTCTCGAACGTGGGCGTGGCGACGATCAGGCGTTACGAGACCGGCGCGTCCATAACGACAGCCAACGTGGAGATGCTCCGGGCGGCCGCCGAGACGGCGGGGGCGGTCTTCCTCGAAGGCCAAGAGGTTTCCGGAACCCGGATCGGTGACGGCGTGGCTCTGAAGGGGGTCGACGAACTGCCCGTGGATACGTCGGAAAGGCTGAACAGAAGATGGGATGTGAAAACGCTTCTGACAACGACCCCCGCCAGAAACCCCGATAAGCATTTGATTTGAATTGCATTTATTCGTAGGCGAGGGGTCAGCCTTCGCGCGATAGGTGACCCCTAATCAATTCCAGAAAACCTGTTTCATACCAATGAGATACGCAGGTATTTTGATAGGGTCGATGTTGCACGCGTTTCCACAGTATTCGTCGCTGGCCTGCATCGCGGAGGCCTTCGATGAGCCGTCGTAGTGGCCGCACTCCTCCCACGTTCGTGTAATCCATGGCTGACACCGACAGGACGGCGATCCTCCCCGCCCACATCGAGGGCACGGTCGAGGCCATCGCCCGCCTCCATGCCGACCACCGCGATCGAGCCACACCTTTCCAGGCGTTCATCGCCAACCTGACATCTCGGGCCGGACGACCAAGTTTCATTGCTTGGCTTACAGCCTTGATGGCGGGTTGGGTGGCTTTCAACCTCGTGCTGATCGGCGCAGGCAGGCAGCCCCTCGATGAACCGCCGTTTGCCTGGCTGGAATTGTTCGCCAGCCTCCTGGCCCTCGTCATGACGGTGATGATCCTGACGACCCAGCGCCGCGACGAGCTGGCCGGACATCGTGACCAGCTCACGCTGGAGTTGGCCATCATGTCCTTCCGTTCGGCAAGCGAGACGCATATCACCGGCGGCGCCAAAAGAACGAAAAACCGCGTAATCGCCCAGTGGCAGGTCGTCACCGCGCCGATGGTAGGGACTGGGAAATTGCTGCGAAGGACGATCGCATGATAGGTGCACTGCCGATTAATGCGCCCGGAAGGCTTGCAAGGTCGGCGCCTCCCTACACCGATGCATTTGCGCCGCCCCCTTGCGGGTCGCGTCAGCGTCAATGTCACAAGGAAAATGCAAGCCACAAGGATCGCGTCGCCAGACCTGCGAGAATGGCGGCGACCACTAGGCTGCCAGCGCGACGGCAGAGCGGCGACCACGCAACGCCATGCAGCCGGGATGCCGCGACCCCTATGGCCGCGAACCACGCTCCGGCCATCAGGAACACAGTGCAGCAGGCAAGCCCCATCGCGGTCGGAGTGCAAGCATGGCTGACGAAAAAGGCCGCGAAATAGGGGACGGACAGCGGGTTCAAGGCGGCCGTCGCGAAGCCGAGCGCGAAGGGCGCAATGCCGGGTGACGGCTTTTTGGTGGACGCATTGGCGGCGGGTTCGGACCACGGGGGTCCACACAGGCGTAACGCGGCACGGAGCATGACGGCGGCGACGATGACGCCGCCGGCGACCCGGATCGTGCCCCCCTGCGGCAGAGCTTTGGCGCTCGATGCCGCGATGGCCGCCGCGAGCGCCGCGCCGGTGGCGACGCCTGCTGCAGCGAGGACCGGCTTGAAAGCCGACCGTTCCCTGACGGATTGCAGGACCACGGCGGCATTGGGGCCCGGAATGGCCAGCATGCAGCCATAGGCGACGGCGAGCTGGGACAAGATCGAGGTTGTGTCACGGTCGATCATCATGACGTCTTTCGCGGCGAGCCGCTCGATGGGTGTCGATCGGCTCGCGCGGATGTTGCCGCTCCCCTATCCGAACGAGAGGAGCTGCCGGGCGCCGATGAAGCCCGGAGCCTTGTGATCGCGAGAAAGAATATCGTCCTGCCGCCCGGTGAAAAGGATACTTCACTGGATCGCTTGCGTCGGAAGGCACCGGCGGCGCGTGTCACGCCATGGGCCGATTCAGTCTACTGCGGCGTGCCTTCGGCGCCTCATCCCGAAGCCGGCGGCTCCGAGGGCCAGCAGAGCGGCGCCGAACATCGGAGCAGAGGCCGGGAGGGGGACCGCTGATACCGAAGTGGCCCCAATCCCATCGCTATAGGAGATCGAGTAGCCGGATCCGTAAGCTGGATCGATCGTAAACGATGGATCGATTGTCACGGAAGATGTCGGAAATTGAGTATTATGTAATACAGAGCTACTCACATCCGTACCTGCAATTGCGCGCATGTAAACTTCGTATGGATGATTCGTTACCAAGTCGTAATACCCATTGATAGTTATGGAATTTTCATAGGTGTTTTGATACGGAGGCTGAAATAGCCCCGATTCTATCGTTCGATCAATGTCGAGCGGAGCATTTCCAGAACCGAGTATTGCGAGATGTGCGAAATAGGTTGCAGACTGAGGGTCACCAACCGTTTTTGCCAAGACGGACGCTTGTATTGAAACGGGTAATGTCTTGGTCGAGGGGCCGATAATTTCGAAGTAATAGTCCAGTGTGATATCCGCAGATGAACTGTTTACATATCGGGGATTTGCCCCGCTCCCCCTGAATGATTCAGAATATGCGGATATCGAAGGATCCGTCGACAGATTCACGGTGTTGTGTGTTGCCGTGTAACCGTTGTAAAGGCCGATATTTGTCCCCTTGGTTGGATCGGGGCGACTACAATTATCAGAACAAGTAAACGCAAATACACTTCCATCAAGAGTTGCTCGTCCAAGTATCGACGACGCCCGAGCAACTGCGGGCGACAACCCGATCAGAAAAACAGCTAGCGCGATATTAGGCCTGTGCATTGTCTTTCCCTCTTGATTAAGGACAGTATTTTCGGCATAGCTAATAGTTTAGGATATGCCGCAATATATTAAACACTGTTGCTACAATGGATAGCATCTTGTGCTGAAACAGGACCGGAATTCGCTTTATTACGTCCAGATCGGAGTATATTCTTAATCACGCAAGCATCCTGTCGAACTTGGACGACGTTGATGTAGGCGTATTCTGCGAGCCAAAGAGAAGATTCGTTCGGCCTTCACTCCTAATTGTTGCAATGCCGATCGCGTAAGCTACACTTCAGATCCGAGAAAGAACGATCAGGGCCATATCAATCGAATTGATCACGCGACCCCCTCTATCGGTGACGTCGAACGTTTCTTTGGAAAGCTCGGCGGCATTCAGCGACGTTTGAGTACCTTACGAATCCAATACCCTCTCTACGTCCACCAAACGGTGGAGGCGTTCGAAAACTTATTTGATGACGGCGAGGCGAAATGCAGAGAGATGAAACAGATGATCTGGGGTGCCGGTCGATGATGAGCTGCATACGAACCCTTGCGACATTTCGATCTCCAGAACGGTAGTCTCTTGCACTGGTCACAGCATCACCACCGCTAGTCGTCGACTGTCGCGACCCCTCAGACCGGTCCGTTCGGCGCTGCTGGGAGCAAACCTTCCGCTCCTGCCGCCATGATCGACGGCAAAGGCAAGATTAAGAACCAGGGCGCGGGCCGCTTTATTCCCGGTCTTTCAGAAAAATTATCATGCCCCCGCAAATCCCTAGGATCGGACCGACGCGATCGATGATCTGACGTTGCGAGGGATCGGTATGTCGGCATCGACCCTGGAAAGCGACGGCCCCTGCGCTCCCAGCAGGCATTCACAGGTCGGCTTACGCTTAAAAGGTCGAGCAGCATTGATTTTGCTTCAAATAAGGCAAATCGATGCTGCTCGGGCCCTTGCAAGGCGCGGCATGTTCGCGGCAACTGGTCGTAACACCACAAGCGAAGAGAAGATCGGAGATATGGACGAACGCGACCGGCATTCGGCCGAGCATTTTTCCGATCTGGTGGGCGCGATCTACGATTGCGTGTTGGCGCCGACAAAATGGACGGAGGCCCTTGCGGCGATCGCGGCGGCGTTCAACTTCCAGAACGGCGTTCTGGCGATCAACGGATATGACGGACGGGCCCTCGTCGGCGCCGTGTTCGGGATCGATGCCTATTGGTTGTCGCGGATGCTGGACTATGGGACGGCTGTGACGGATCTGTGGGGAGGCCCGGCGAGATTGGCGCAGTATCCAATCGAAGAGCCGATCGTCCAGTCACGCGCCATGCCCCTATACGATCGGGATCGAAACCCCTACTTCGTCGAATGGGCACGGCCACAAGGTATCATCGACGCCGTCGGGGTCGGCTTCGAACGCAACGCGGCGGGCGTCTCCAATCTTTCGCTCGGTCGGCACGAGAGCGCTGGCGTTGTGAGCGACGCGGACATCGACGCGTTGCGAACACTGGCCCCGCATCTGCGTCGAGCGGTCACCATCAGCCGAGTGCTGGAGTTGAAGACGATCGAGGCGTCGACATTCGCAGCAACCATCGACACGCTCGGTTCGGCGATCCTGATCGTCGATGTCGACACCTGTTGTCTTCACGCCAACGACGCCGCAAAAACTATGCTCGAAACGAAGGATCCGATCGCGTTGAAGGACGGTGAACTCGTTTTGCCGGGCATGGCCGGAACCTTCGCTCTGAAACAGGCGGTGCGCGACGCGGCGACGCGGTTGGCGACGTCAGGGGTGCGGGGCGCCGGCATTCCGACAACCTGTCGGGATGGTAGCCCGGCCGTCCTGCACGTCATGCCGCTTCACCGTCCCGAACTGACCCGCCCAATCGGCCGGCGCGCCGTGGCGGCTGTCTTTGTGTCGCCCTCCGCCGCTCCGCCCCAAATGCCTGCCGACGCGCTTTCTCTGCTTTACGCGCTGACCCCCGCCGAAACGCGTGTCTTCGAAATGGTGGTGGGAGGCCAGACACAAGGCGAGATCGCGTCGACCCTCGGACTTGCGGTCAGTACGGTGAAAACCCATCTCCTCCGCCTTTTCGAGAAGACCGGCTCAAAACGCCAGGCCGATCTGATCAAGTTGGCCACATCGCTGTCCGCACCCGTTTAACGGTCGGTGGCTTGAACGCCGAAGCGCGCCCACGAGGCGTCGCTTAACTCTCCTGCGCGACCCGTCCCCGAAACATCTCGACGAAGCTGCGCAAGTCGCGGGCGTTGAGATCCGAGACCGCCCAATAGGTGAGATCACCGACGTTCCATCGCTCGATCGTCGAGCCGCCGCGATGCTCCTCCTCGGCGGGCGCCTCGCTGGTCTTCGGGGCGATCGTCACGCTGATCACATGCCGGTCGTGGCGATAGACGAGCGACGGCACGGGCTTGCCGTCGATGATGTCGACCCGCCCCCCGACGAGCGGAAAACCCTTGTCCGCCAGATCCGGCGCGCTCGGCGCGATCGTCGTTCGGCCATTGAACCAGGGCTTGACCACATGGCGGTCGGACGACGCGATATCGAATGGTTGCGGCGCGAGGAGGCTGCGCAGATGACCCGCCAGCACCGCCTCGCCCGTCGCACGCGGGCTGCCGGACATGAGCAGGGACATGCCGCCACTTCCCAGCACTCCGCCCAGCGCGAGGCCAATCACGAGCGCAGCCCCGAGCGACTGCCGGGAGGACAGCGGGATGCGGGACCCGGATGGGGCTGGCGCGACGCCTACATGCCGGATCACCCGGTCCCGCAGGTTCAAGGGCACGGGAACCTCGGCGAAGGCCCCCCGCAAGGCATCCGACAGGCCTCCCAGCCGATCCAGCGAGGCTTGCAACGCGGGATCGGCCGCGAGCCGTCGCTCCATGTTGAGTGCGTCCCGGGGCGACAGTTCACCGTCCTTGTAAGCGTGAAGAAGGAGGGTTTCGTCTGCGACGCTCATGGCTGGTCGGCTTCGAACTGGGTGATGAGATGCTGGCGCGCGCGGGCAAGCCGCGACATGACCGTGCCGATCGGAACGCCGCTCACCCTGGAGATCTCCCGATAGCTCAGACCATGGTACTCACGCAGCACCAGGGTCTCCTTGAGCGGAATCGGGAGGGCGTCGACCGCCTGCGAGAGCCGGCCGGCTTCATGCTTGGCAGTCAACGCGGTCTCCGGCGTATCCGGTACGCCCGCCATCGCACCGCCTGCGTCCAGCACCATACGCTCGCCCGGCCCGAGATCCTCGCTGAAGACAGTGCCGCGCGGTCGGTGCGCCTGCATCCAAGAATAGCACGTGTTGCGGACGATCGTCAGAAACCAAGCCCGGGCATTTCCCTCCGCGAAGGTTTCGATCGCCCGATAGGCGCGGAGACTGGCCTCCTGCATCACGTCCTCGGCATCGGTCGGATTGCCGGTCAGCCAGCGCGCGAGGCGATACCCCTCGTCGAGACGCGGCAGAACCAACTGGCTGAAACGGGCGTGAACCGCTTGATCAATCGCCGCAGGCACTTCATTTTTCCCAAAGGGGCCTGTTTCATGTAGCACGCCGCCGCATCCATTTCTCGCGCGATATGCTGCTGGAGGAATGAGCGTGGCAGTCAGCAGCACGACACCACCACGCGTCTCCCGGCCCGTGCGCCTAACGGCCGTTCACTGGAAGAGGCCGAGGGCGTCGTGGGTCAGGACGGCGTGTCAACGGCGATCTAAATCCAGGCCAGCGGAGCGGAGTAAAACCAGGCCAGTGGATCGGGCTCGCCGACATGGAAAGGGCCCCGATCGGGGCCCTTTCCATGTCGGCCAGGATTTTCGATCAGGCGGCCATGATCTCGCCGGTGTCGGGGTCGATGCTTTCGGCGGTGGCCTGGTTTTGCTCTGCCCTGACCGACGCGCGCCGCCGCCCGACGGACTGCTTGAGGCGGTAGCTGTCGCCGTTCATGGTCAGGATGCTGACGTGGTGAGTGAGCCTGTCCAGCAAGGCGCCGGTGAGCCGCTCTGATCCCAGGACCGATGTCCAGTCCTCGAAGGGGAGGTTCGAGGTGATGATGGTCGAGCCCCGCTCATAACGCTGCGAGAACGTCTCGAAGAGCAACTCGGCGCCGGTCGCCGAAAGCGGCACGTAACCAAGCTCGTCGACAATCAGCAGCTTCACAGCCTGGAGATCGCGCTGGAGTTTGAGGAGACGCCGCTCGTCCCGTGCTTCCATGAGTTGCGTCACCAGGGAGGCCGCCGTCGTGAACGCCACGGTGAACCCCTTCTGGCAAGCCGCCAGCCCCAGAGCCAGAGCGACATGGCTCTTGCCGGTGCCGCTGTTGCCGAGCGCGATAATGTTCTCCCGGCGCAGGATGAACTCGCAGCGGCCGAGGTCCAGCACCAGCATCTTGTTGAGGCTCGGGATGCGGTGAAGTCGAAGGTGTCGAAGCTCTTCACCGCCGGGAACCGCGCGGCACGGATGCGGCGCTCAACGACACGACGCTCCCGGTCGATCAGTTCCAATTCCACCAGGCGCAGCAGGTAGCCGGGGTGGTCGACGCCCCCTTGCGCGCACTCGCGCGCCACTTTGTCGTACTCGCGCAGGATCGTCGGCAGCTTCAGCTGCTTGAGGTGGTGCCCGAGAAGAACCTGGGGCTTGCCGGCCGTGGTGCCGCTCGGCATGGCGTCCTCGATCGAGGCCATCAGGCTGCCATCTCCGGCACCAGCACGGCATAGTCGGCGGCCGTCGTCGTTTTCACCGCCAACTGTGGCAAGTGGGGATAGGCGGCGAGGTCGAGGCGGACGGGACGCCGCTCGATCCGCGCCAGCGTGATCTGTTTGACGGCATCGAAGCCGATGGCGCCGAGTCGGATGGCCTCGGTGACGGCGTAGGCCACGACGTCTTGAGGTGCGGCCTCCATCAACCGCAGCACCTGGATGAACTCTCGCTTCCCCCGATTTCCCATTCGCGATTCAAGGAGATGACGCAGGTGCTGGAACACCTCGGGCAGGTTCCAGCCCTGCAGCGCCGCAGCCTGATCGAGCGCGTTCGGCTTCGTCTCGATCAGCGCCAGATAGTGCCGCGGATCCGCGACGAACACGCCCTCGCCGTAGTGGCGCGGATGCCGGGCAATCTCTCGGCCGGCACACAGGATCGCGACCTCGTCGACGAACCCCTTCACCAGGACCTCCTGGAACCCGTAGGCCGTCGGCACCGAGTAATCGTTGCAGCGGTAGCGGACGAGCGCCGTCGAGGAGACGCGGGCCGCGCGCTTCTCGCACGGCTCGAGCGGCACCGCGGGCAGCGTCCTCAAGGCCTCGAGATCGGCGACGAGCCGCTCGCCGATAGTGGTGGCGTGACGACCGGCATGTTCGGCCTGCCGCGCGCGGCAACGCTCCGCAAGCATGACGTTCAAGGCGTTGAAGCTTGCCGCCGTGGGGACCGGCGTCATGAAGTTGGCGCGGGCGTATTTGACCAGCCCCTCGACCTTACCCTTGTCGTTGCCTTTGCCCGGGCGGCCGAAGCGATCCTGGAACAGGCAGTGGCTGACCAGCTCCGTGAAGGCGCGGGTCCGATCGCGCTTCCCGTCGCCGCAGATCTTCGCCACCGCGATTTTGGTGTTGTCGTAGAGGAGCGACAGCGGCACGCCGCCGAAAAAGGCAAAGGCCGAGACGTGGCCGTCCAGGAAGGCCTCGGTGGTTTCCCGAGGATAGGCCTTCACGAAGCAGGCATCCGACTGCGGTAGGTCCAGGCAGAAGAAGTGGATCTTCTGCCGAACGCCGCCGATCACCGCGAGCGCTTCGCCGAAATCCACTTGGCCGTGGCCCGGCGGGTGAGACAGCGGCACGAAGGTCTCGCGGCCCCGTGCCCGACAGATCCGCACGTGATCCTTCACCACGGTGTAGCCGCCGAGAAAGCCATGCTCGTCCCGCAGCCTCTCGAAAATCCTCTTGGCCGAGTGCCGCTGCTTCATCGGCGCATCGCGATCCGCCTCCAGGATCGCGTCGATCACCGGCAGCAGCGGTCCAAGCTTCGGCTTCTCGGGCAGCTTCGTGCGTGTGTACCCGGGAGGCAACGAGAACCGGCACATCTTCAGCACCGTCTCGCGGTTCAGCCCGAAGACCCGCGCAGCCTCCCGGCGGCTGTGACCTTCAATGAACACGAACTTCCGAACGGCGGCGTAGATCTCCACGACGAACATCCCCGGCTCCCCGAAAACGGGAAGCCTATCCACTGGCCGGATTTTACTCCGCCCGCGTCAGCAGTTCGCCGGCGCTCCAGTGGCCTGCTTTGTCACCGCCCTACACACTATCCCAAGCCAAACCAAAAAGCGGTAGGCTGCCATTCGGTCACGCTTACGACGTGCACGCCCTGCTACAAGCTGCAGGAGGGCGAACGCCATCGACGATCGCCGTCCGGTGGTCGCCTCAGTCGGCATAGACGGAACGTGGCAAGACCGTATCTCGACGCCCGCCCGCGCCCTTGCAGGATCTAAGGTGGGGGAACGATGCCGTTCGTCGTGAACGGGCTGACCCTGTCCTGCTGCTGAAATTGGAAGTTGGAAGCAGGTGGAGCGACCGGCAATCCAATCGGTGGCGCAATCTGGATTGTCTCGCTCGCTTTCGGGGAGGGCGTGTACGACCACGTGTGAGGCCTGCCTGGCACGCCGGGCACTGGCTGCGGTGGAGGGGCTTCGGCCTGCTTCTCGACGATGACGTACGCGGGCTTGGCAGGTCCACTCGGTGCGGTGATCGTCTCTCCGGGAACCGCGAAGGTCAATGTGAACATGACAAAGTTGCTCAGGACGCCCGAGGCGAAATCGTCCTGCCGGATGTACAGATCGTGGTTTCCGAAACGGCCAAGACTGACCAACCCAGCACGATCCGCTTGATCCCAAAGCAACCAGCGCCCCCTGCCCAGACGGGGGTTCGTCGAAAGGGATGCCGTTCCCTGAACCTTGTTGAACTTGTTCGTGCCGTCACACAGGACGCATTGTGGCTTCTGGAGGAAGAAAGGGTCGAGATAGAAGGTGTTGTCGAAGAATATGCGGGGCGGCGTGAAACGGCCTTGAAGGCGGGTGCCGTATACGGCGTACCTGTAGAGTGCCTGCTGATTGCGAAGGGTGTTGGCGTCGCTGAGGGGCGAAACGGTATAGTTCTGCTGAGCGCTGTTCACTCCCTGCACTCCTGCGCCGGCCCCTGCAAGGGTGTCGGTGCTAGTACGGGTGATTGCTGCGCCAGTGCTTGAAAGGGTGTGCAAGACCTGAGACGAGAACGGGAACGACACGCTAGGCTGTACCGTGTTCGTTGTCTGGAAAGTGCCCCCAGAAAGCAAAACCTGCGATGGAATACTGTTGGGATCATCCACGAAACGGCTTAAGTTGTTGAGCATTTCCCGGGTATACATGTCGCCGATGGTCGACGATATTTCCACAGTATTGTAATTCAACTGCTCACTAGCACATCCCGACATAGTCGTGGCCAGGACAATGCACGTCAATGCCCGCATCGCAATCACCATTGGAAATCCGGCAACGTTACTCTGCGCCCTACATCGAGGCTGTAGCGAACGTGTTACACTTGGACGTCACTGGATGCGGCAGCTTCCGGTACCTCCGATGCCCGAGAGGGCACGCACCCAGGCTGGAATGACGTTGGATCGTCGATTTCCGCTTCCCGTGCTCGATCTCGAATTATGCGATGCCGGGCGGTCTCCATTCTCGGCGTACATGCCGACCCGGTTCCGCCCGTAGCGCTTCCTTGCATACAGCCATCGGCAGCCCGGCCAGAACTTCGACGATATCCACAAAGCCGAGGAGTTTCGCGGCGACGATCAAGCGGGTGCTGACACCCGCGCTCGCCTGGAGCGCCCTGCCCATGCAGGACCTCTCTATCCGCGAAGTAGCTCTCGAAGTGGAGTGCCGTGCGTCGGCTGCTGGACGAGGAGTGTCGCCAGCTCGTAAGGTGTCACGACATTAGGCCGGGTCCACGCAGGTCCATCGCTCGGCAAGGCTGCGGAGAAGGAGTCACATGCGTGCAAGCATGGCTGGGCGGCTCGATCCGAACTTGCGCATTTCGGTCCGCACCTTCGGGGCACGGCTTCGAGGGGCCCAGCGTTTTCCGCCGTCGAGTGATCGGGCCGCCGATCCCCTCGGTATTTGCATCGAACGCTGACGACTGCACTCCAGACACAAAAGGCGACGAACAGGTCCGCGTCTTTCTCGACGGTTTCGCCTACGCATGCCACGACCGAACTCAATGCGTCCGCGAATGCTCACGAATGGCCGTCTCGTTGGTCGCCATTTACGAGTCGAAGCTGCTCATGCTGCGGACTGACGCCGCACATGAGGCAGGCCAAAAGGCTGCAGCCCAGGAAGACGCTGCAAGCAACTCCGCCGACGTTGGAAAGCCTTCGCCCAGCGCGACAGCTTCGGTGTCCACCCCCAAACCCGGATTGACACGGTCCGGACCGAAGAGGGTCGGCTATGACGCTTTCTGCATCATCGTGGTGGACATGCCGAATGACGGCTCACCAGTCGTCTTGGTCGAGAGCGAACCGGCACCCGCCCTGGCCGACATATATGCGTACCAATCTATGATCGATCGACTTACCCATACATACGCGACCAAGTTCAAGGACCTGTGAACAGCGAGTCGGGCAGGTCTTGTCGGCCCACTCAGACGCACGACGGTCTCGAACGAGTCCAAGCACGCTGCCACCCGTGGCCGGGCACATCGATCCGCCGGCGAGACGACCTCCCGCCATCGGCCTCTGCCACCTCGTCATCGCTCACTTGACGCGAGGCAAAGGGTCGGCGAGCCGGAGAGGGCCGGGCGTTTCCCACTGCGAAATGAATTCGTGCTAATGCTGGGTCCGCCGACCGACGGAAGCCGACATGGGTCCGATGGCAGGCTGGCCGGAGACTGCGTTGGCGTCTTTCACAGTCGACACGAAATTGTTCCAAGAGCTGGGCGAACTGCTGGTAGCCAAGGAGGCCACCGCGTTGGTCGAGCTGATCAAGAATGCATACGATGCGGATGCGACCGTCGTCACCGTCATGGCGACCGAGCTGTCCCGCATCGAAACTGGACAAATCCTGGTCAGCGACGACGGCGCAGGCATGACTGAGACTGAGTTCGACCGAGGATTCCTGCGCATCGCGGGTCGCTCGAAGGTGACAGCCGATCGGCGATCCCCGGTTTTCGGCCGGCGCTACACCGGCGAGAAGGGGGTCGGGCGGCTAGCGGCCCACAAACTGGCGACCAAAGTATCCATCAGGTCGCGCAAGGCCGGCGCGGCACCTCGCGGGGCGGTCGCGCTCCCTCCCGCCGTGAGTGGAATAAAGGCCGAAATCGACTGGAACGCCATTGAGAGGCTGGAAACGCTCGACCAGGTCTCGGGATCCGATGCGGTGACGCTCACCCGAACCGTCCCGAAAGATGGGAGAGTCCTCGCCAGCGGTACCACCCTGACGCTGACTCCTTTGAGGAAGGCTTGGTCGACCCGGATGGTCGACAGCTTCATGAAGGAGGCGCTCACGCTTGCGCCATCGGCCGTCCTCTGGGACGTCCTTCCGGAAGGAGTGACCCGCGATCCGCTGCTCTTCGAGCGAGTACCCGTTCGGGATCAATCGACGACCGATCCCGGCTTTCGCATCGAGTTCGCCGGCGAGTTGGCGGTGCAGGACGTCGTTTCCCCCGACGTTGCCCAAGCCGCGAGCTGGATCGCCGAGATACACCACGATCGTGGGTCGGGTACGCTGCGGATCGCCGTCGCTCCCACGGCCGCCGAGTTGAGGGAGAACCCCTCGGCCGAGTCTTTCACTCTCACGAAGCAGTTGGGAGCGGAGAAGGGCCCGTCCTTTCGCGCCAGGATATTGCAGAGATCCAAGAAGGCCTGGGACCCTGCTGTCCAGGGCATCCGTGTGTTCATGGAAGGTTTCAGGGTGCCTCCGTACGGCGATCAGACGGACGACTGGCTGGGTGTCGATCGTTCCTACCGATCCCGGGCTCACAGGGTGCTCAGCTCGCTGTCGGCCCTGGCGGAAGACGAGGTACCGCCCGGCCTTGCGACCGAGGAGCTGTCGATCCAGGGCAGTTCCGCATACATGGGTGCCGTCTACCTCCATCGATCCACCTCGCCGGAACTCGAAATGCTCGTGAACCGCGAGGGATTCCTCCCCGGTCCCGGCCTCGACTTCATCACTGATTGGGTGCGTGTCGCATCGGACCTTATCGTACGGCTCGGCTACGCCGCCCGGCATGAAATCAAGGAAGTGAAGAGGGAAGAAAGGGAGCGTCAGAAGCAGCTCGCGAAACGCGCCGACCTAGGTGAAGCCCCGGCCGCCCTGCGAGTTCGGGAGAGCGCGGTGGCGGCAAGCCACCAGATGGACATCGTCAGGTCCTCCCTTCTCGAAGGCGATCTCGATGCCGCGGTGGCCGCGGCGAATGCCGCCAAGCCGCACATCGACGACGTCCGCGTCCTTTCCGACGAGTTCGGTGGCGAGGCCGTCATGTGGCGCGTCCTCGCGAGCCTCGGCACGGAATTGGCTGCCTTCGTGCACGAAGTGAACGCGCTAGGCATGGAGGCCGCTGGGATCGTGTCGAGTCTCGACGCTGCGCTCCCGGCAATCGGTAACGGGCCGGCCCGAACGTCCGTTCAGACTGCCCGTCGAGCGGCACTGGCCCTCGCCGACCGCATCAGGAGGAACGCGACATACCTAGTCGACGCCACCTCGTTCAAAGGGCGGCGGCGTCGTTCCCGGTTGCCCTTGCGCGACCGACTGGAAGGCGTCCTGCCGTTCTTCGAGACCAGGATACGCGCGGCCGGAATTACGTTCGTCAACGAAGTCCCCGTGGACCTGCGCACGCCGCCGATGTTCCCTTCGGAACTGGCGGGCATCTTCACCAACCTCGTATCCAATGCCGTGAAGTTCGCTGGGGATCGCGGCAGGATTTCGGCTTCCGCGGAGTTGGCAGACGGCTCGCTGCGCATCACCATGCAGAACACGGGTGAACCGGTGGACCTCCGTTCGGCGAAGAAGTTGTTCGAAGCCTTCCAGTCCAGTACCGAACGCCCGGACGCGGTCCTTGGACAAGGCATGGGCATGGGGCTGACGATCACTCGTGCCTTCGTGCAGGAATACGGCGGCACCATCGAATTCGTGAGACCCATGGAGGGTTTCTCGACGGCGATCAGGTTGGAAATTCCCGGGCGGTGACCATGGTGGCTGACATCGTATACGTCGACGACGAGCCGGAAGGCCTGCTCAAGCTCGCGGATGCGGCTCACGCTGGCGAACGCTTCAGCGAATTCACGCCTCCACCGCCGAGGGCCGCGGAAGGCGTCGCGGCGGGAGCCAACCTCTGGGTGTTCGATTTCTTCAACGAGGAAGGACAGGTGCAACGCCCGGGGCTGGAAGGGGCCATGAACGGGCTGAGCGTGTTCCAGCAGCTCAGGTTGCTCGTCGGAGACGCCCGCCCTCCGGCCATCGTCGTCAGCAACCACCTCGAACAGGCGCTCGGAACCGAGGTGAACCCGGACCGCCGCCACGTGCTGGCCGAGGAAGTCGGCGTCGAGTGGGTCGCCGAGAAGGCGCCCTCGAAAGGCGATGTCGTGGCGGAGATCCTGGCCATCGCCGACGCGATAGCAGCCCTTCGGAACGCCGCATTGAAGCTGTCGGCGGCTTCCGCCGAAGACTACATCGACACCTTGGCTACGCTTGCGCTCGGTCTCAACGTCGAAGCCCCTTGGCGCAGGGCGGCGGTGAGGGACATAGGCGAGTGGCGGCCGCCGGCTTGGCGGACGTCGAACGGAAGCCGAAGGGCGGCGCGATTGACCGCCGAGCTGCCGGTAGTCCCGGAACTGAGGGCCGCTCGGAACATCGTGACTTGGATGATCAGGCAGGTTCTGCCTTATCCCAGCTTCCTGGTGCGTGACCACCAACTAGCGGTTAAGTTCGGGGTACAATTGGCCTGCCTTCGTGAGGCCTTGCAAGCCGAAACACCGTTCGCCAAGGCGTGCGAGGCATGTCGCTATGAAGGCCTGTTGAAGGACTTCGACGGCCGGCGCTGGTGGATCGTTGGGATCGACGCCATGGAATGGGATCTACCCGGAGACAGGGCCGCACGCTCGGCAGCGTTGCAGGAGCTGTTCGGTGCTGTTCCCGTACAGGAACTGGACATCCTGGATCCCGTGATCGTCTCCGATGCCGACCTGGTCGAGACCGATGACATAGCTCCGATGCGCGAGTGCGTCCGGGCCGTCGACGAGCATTTTCCTGCCCACGCCGCAGCGGCCTGGGTTCGGATCGAGGACGCGGTGGCGGAGAGGGCCCTAGCGGCAAAGGTCGTGCCCGAAGATCAAGGGGAACTCAAGGATCGACGATGAGCGTGATGATCGACGTAGCGGCATATCTGAGCGAAGTGGAGGCGTTCACTAAAATCGCGGAGCGTTTCGCCGAAGACCGTGCTGCTTCCTCCCGGCTTCGTGACATGCGGGAGCTCCTGCAGAAGGGCGTGGACACGAGGAAGGCCGAATGGACTTGGGACACGCCGAAGGAGATCATCTTCAAGAAGAGCACGGCCTACGACGGCCCGAATCGCAAGGACGCCGACACTCATCTCACGTTTGGATTCGAATGCGTGTTTACCCGTTCGGACAGGGTACCGAGGCGGAGCAGCGTCTGGCAGATCAAGCACTGTGCGACGCACGTCGTCTTGCACAAGAACGGCCGCAGTCTGCCTTGCCATTTCGACTACAAGAACGGAAATCAATGGGGACCGCAGATGCACTTCCAGGTCTCCGAACGGCTTTGCGACATACCCATCCCCCGCGTGCCCACCGGCTGCTTCCTTCCGACCGATTGCGCCGATCTCGCTCTCGCGGAGCTGCACCACGAAGAATGGCGGAGGCAACAGGCATCATCGCGCAACATGCGTGAGACGTCTCTCCTGCGGGACGCACAAGAAAACAGGGTGATGAGCTTCCTGGCCGACGTCCAGAGCCATTGGATGCGGGACAAGCGCTGCACGCGGGTCTGCATGCTGCAGAACTACACCTCCACCGTTGCCGCACTTCCCGACCACAAGGGTCGCTTGGCCGAGCAGATCCGAGCTTGATCTTCCAAAGGGCAATCCGGGGACATGCCTCCGTCGAGCCTGGATGGGCAGGATCGACGAAGACGACCGACGCGGTGGATGCCATCGACCCCGGCCTGGTCGCATCAGTGTCGGAGCACGCCCTCGCCGTCCAGGCCGTCCACCGTCACTGCGGGGTCTTCACGGATCCGCGGGTGGCAAGGGGCGTATTGGACGCCGTAGGATGGTCCGATGGCGAAGACCTGCAGAATCGCCGGCTTCTCGAGCCGGCCTGTGGCGACGGTTCCTTCTTGTTGCCCGCAGCCGAAAGCTTGATCGCCAGCCTCGTCAGGCAGGGACATCGCATCTCCAAAGCGGTCCTCGGCGACGTCATCGTTGGCTATGAATTCGACGAAGTGACGGCTGCGATCGCACGGTCCCGCCTCTCGGCTCTCCTCGTGGCTTCAGGTCTCCCGGAAAGGGATGCGGCCAGCGTGGTGCGGGGCTGGGTCAGGTGCGACGACTTCCTGCTAACGCGCGACGACGACGATTTCACCCACGTGGTCGGCAACCCACCGTACATGCGCTGGTCGAAGGTCCCTCACGAACTGAGGAGCAGGTACGAACGCTGCCTACCGTCGACGACGACGCGCGGCGACCTGTGCCTACCTTTCATATGGCGGGCACTGGAAGCGTCCGAGACCCGCGCCGGCTGCGTCGCCTTCGTGTGCGTCGATCGCTGGCTCCGTTGCGCCTACGGCGAGCGGGTCCGGGCCGAGTTGTCGACGCGTGTACGCGTCGCACGCCATTTCGAAGTGCATCACGCCGACGTGTTCGCCGGCAGTCGGAGGGTCGACGCATATGCCGCGGTCACGATCCTGGACCGTAGGCTCGACGCGCGACCCACGTTCGGCAAGGCGGCGACCGTACCGGAACTGCTGACTCTGCTCGAAGGGCGGTTGCACACGGCCGATCGTGCCACGAAGTCTGCCAGCGGGACAGGCGCATTGCGGGCCCGAGGTGGCGCCATCATAACATCCTCCGACTTGGCTCAAGCTTATGAGAGCCTGGCGGGACCTCGCCTCTCGCTGGCGGGCGTGACGGTCAGATGCGGCTTGGCACTCGGAGCTTCCGAAGCTTTCGTGGTGGACAGAAACGCCGCGATCGAACCGGACAGGCTGGTGGCCTTCGTGCGCGCGAGAGATCTCGGCAATGACGGAACGGTTTCGTCGAGCAAATGCATCGTCAATCCTTGGGCTGAAGACGGGAGGCTCGTCCGTCTCGATGAGCATCCATTGATGAAGGCGCACCTAGAACCACACGCCGCCGAACTCCGGAAGCGGGCATGCGTCAAGCGCCCGGAAAATTGGTATCGGACCATCGATCGCGTCCGACTCGATCGGGTGGCGGACGCCAAGATCCTCGTAGCTGGCATGTCCAACTCCGCCCGGATTTGGCTGTCCAACGGGGGCGTCCAGCCCTCCAACTCCCTGTACGCTTTGTCCAGTTCGGAATGGCCCTTGCGCGAGCTTTCCGCCCTTCTCGGGTCGGGCGTCCTCGATCTTTTCGCGTCCGTTCTAGCGCCGACGTTCTCGGGTAACACCAAGCGCTTCGATGGGAACGTCTTGGGACAGGTTCGGATTCCACGTTGGAGTGACGTCGGGCCCGCGGCGAGGAGATCTCTCCGTTCCATCGAGGGCCGACCGGGTGTTCCGAATCCGGCCTTGATCGCGGACGTCTACCGCGTCGCGCGGGTCAGATATCGAAGTCTCGAAAGGGCGCTTCTCTCACTATCCGACGATACCGAGAATCCGAGCCGCGAACAGCCTGCAGCTGCCATCGGATCAGACCACGACGAGGTCGTAGCTTTCGGGGATCGTGCGTCCTGATCACCATTGCCGCAGTGCGGAAGGATCTCCTGTCGTCAATTCAGAAACACCGTCGCGGGCCCGCAGCCGATCCGGCCGTCGCCGGCGTCGGATCGAGCCTCTCGGAGGCGGTCGATGACTCCGGCGGGTATGATGCACAATCCTTGCGCATCGAAGCCCTCGACGTCGCTTTGGTCCTTTGGTCGGGACGGCGCGGAGTCTCAAGAACGTCGCGCGGCTGGGTATGTGAGCTTCCGCCTTGCGGGCTGGTGTCACTGACGCCGCTTCTGCACGGGCCCGCATCGCAGTAGGGAACGCGGCAAATGCACCGTGCCAGGTTCGAGGGCGAGTGCGCGCACGCTGGCCAAGCCACGTCCAATCCATGGTGCAAGTCACAGCGGAGCGGCGTGCGCTCCTTTCGGATCCCGCCGCACCCCGAGGATCATCGTATGTGACGAAAGCACTACGCCTTCGGGGATGATCGAGAGGTGATCGCCATCCCTGAAGAAGTGCTGAGTCACGCCGGAGAACACGACTTCGTCCAATGGCAATCTCGCGCGCGGATTGTGGAAAACCTGAAGCTCGTCGCTCCAGTGCTCGACGTAGTCGGGACCCGCGACGGTCTGGGTGAACGGGATCGGGTGAACGGCTTCGGGATCCGGATCGAAACGAAAGCCCCTTCGCACGTGAGTGAACCCTTCGGCATAGAAGCCTGCCGCGATGCCCATCCTGTCGAATTTCGCCAATGTCCCGGCATTCGAGAAGAGCACCGCCGAGATGTTCTCGGCCCCGGGCAAGTCGAAGAAGCCGGTCTCGACGGTCTTGCCCCCGAAACTGTGAGCGGCCCCTTTACGGCTCGGGCCACGAGTTGTCCGTCGACCAACTCCCATTCGACGCGATGCCCATAGAGGTACGGCCAGAGCGCCGACTGGGTGTATGACATGGAACCGAGTTGGTCCCCCCCTGGAACGTGGAAGTCGGCGATCGCGAGAACGAAGGGTTTGTCGACGGCGTCCCCCCTGTGCCAGTACCTGCGTCCCAGCTTGTCTGTCTTGTCCAATTTGCTCTTCAGGGCGGACCCGAATTTCATGGCCATGTAGTGCGCGAGGAACTCGACCATCTCGTCCTTGGTGGAAGGATCGGGGTGGACGGCCAGCGGTCCCTTGGTGGAAGGTGCAGTCGTCGTGGCCTCCACCGCGAAAGAGAAGCCTGGTCCCCCGCAGAGGAAGTCTGGCGCTTCGGGTTGCGTGACATCGAACCTGAGTTCTCGGAATGTCGCCCAGAGATACATCTCCCAGAGGCGCTGATCGAACTGCCTGCACTGAAACTCGCTCACGAAGTCAGGATCCGTGGGTGCCAGCCAAGGCCCAATCTCGCGCAACACGGAGCGGGCCGGATGTCGGTTCGGCGCATCGAGGAGCACGCGAAAGAACGGGTGGAGCTCGTCGGGGGCGACGTCGCGGGGCACGGCCAGCACGTCGGTGGCGTAATTCGTGTCCTCGCCCTGGTGCCCGAGTGCAACCAGATCTTCGCCTGACACCGCGCGCGCGATACGCGTCCTCAGCCCTTCGGTCGCGCGCCTCTCGTTGGTGATGGAGATCTCCAGGTCCACGGACCTGAAACGCCCGAGCGTGTCACGAGCCATGAGGATCCAGCCGTAATCCTCGTCGCTCGTGTCCAGGAACACGAGGCCGATGACTCTTTCGTTCTCGTCGCTCCAGTGGGACAGCTCCCGAGCCATGACACGCGTCAGGGACGTGCGAGTTCCGAGCGCATAGAGGTCGAAGCGCGCCCTCCTGAGAGGACGACTGTGACAATCGAGCTGCCTGCGCCTTTCTGCCTTCCATTTGGCCTCACCCATCGTCACATTCCATTGAAAGCCGACGCTCCGCCGTAGAACGGTCTAAGCTTTCCCCCTGACGAACCGCTTGGGCATCAGCATGTACAACTGCGGATCGTCACTCGGCCAGAAAACGACGAAGCGAGCCTTCGTCTCGGGCCCATGAGCCAGCTTCAGCTCGACGACCTCGTCACGTCTGACGGGCGTCCCGGAACGAAGTGCTTGCTCCGCGATCAAGGACGCCAGCTCAGGCGGCGGCAAACCCATGACCATCTCCGACAAGGGCAGCATTTCGTCGATGAAAGGATAGAAACCGTCAGCGAGAATGGCCAGGGAACTCATGGTCGGCGCTCGATCATGCCCGGCATGGAAACGTTGGGTTCAACGCAGGTCAAGTCCTCACAAGAGACCATGCCGACCACGGGGCGCGTACTTCGCACGTCCAAGCTCCGAGGCCGGACGAGGCGGCCGTGGCTGGGCAGCGCGGATCACTCGGGCGAGGCCACACGGGTCAGCCGCGCTTCCAGCCGGCCAGCCTCACCAGCCTTCTGGCTGGCCTTCCGCGCTTTCACGAGATCCTCGATGGCCAGCGGGTCGCCCAGGGCCGCTCGGATCTCGGATCGCAGTTCGAGGAACTCGCTGCGGAAGTGTTCGGCCTTGAGGCTGCTCGATGCCCTGTCGATCCAGGCGAGGGCGTTCAACGGATCACCCGTCTCGAGCCGAACTCGCGCCATGAGGCGCTGGAGCCACTCGTTCCGGTCGAGATCCGTGCGTGCCGTCAACAAGGCTTCCGCTTCGGTGAAGCGGCGCATTTCGATCAGGAGTTCGGCACGCCGCTGCACATGGAACCGTTGCGGCCTGACTTCTGCCTCGTACAAAGCCAAAGCCATCGCGTGCCGACGAGGCGCGTCCAATGCATCGACGCGGGCCGCCTCGAAATGGATCTCCGCCCATGCGAAACGATCGCCGCCCGCTCGAAAGCTTTCCACCGGCGGTTCCTCGATCCGATCCAATATCCGTCGGAACATCATCGGGTCCTCGGTGGAGAGATAACGACCGAGGGCCGCGAAGGCACGAACTGAACCGCCCCTGGTTTGCCGGAGGCCCCAACTCCTGAGAGGACGGGGCTA
>NZ_JARPVX010000043.1:21554-32660 GCF_033947565.1 Lichenihabitans sp. Uapishka_5 | reverse complement strand
CACCCCGGCCGCACCCCCGGCCCGGTGCCGCCACCCCAACGGCAGAAGACGGCACCACGCCCTGAAGCCCATGAGCCTTACGAGGCGCCGACGATCATGTCGCGGATGCGCGCCGCCAGCACGTCGAGCGCGAAAGGCTTGGTCAGGATATGCATGCCGGGATCGAGGTGCCCGTGGCCGATGACGCTGTTCTCGGCATAGCCGGTGATGAACAAGACCTTCAGGCTCGGGCGGGCCACCCGGGCCGCGTCGGCCAGCTGCCGACCGTTCATCCCACCGGGCAGCCCGACATCGGTGACCAGCAGATCGATTCGGACGCCCGATTGCAGCACCCGCAGGCCCGCCGCACCATCGCCCGCCTCGAGAGCCGTGTAGCCGAGATCCTCCAGCACCTCGACCACCAGCATCCGCACCGTGGGCTCGTCATCGACCACCAGCACGGTTTCGCCGGCCAGTGCCTGGGCGATTTCAGCCGCGGGATCGTCCGGCAGCGCGTCGGGCGCCATCACATGGTAGCGGGGCAGGTAAAGGCACATGGTGGTCCCCTGCCCGACCTCCGAATACACCCGCACCTGACCGCCCGACTGCCGGACAAAGCCATACACCATCGACAAGCCGAGCCCGGTGCCCTGCCCGATAGGCTTGGTGGTGAAGAAGGGGTCGAAGATGCGGGCGATCACGTCGGACGACATGCCATGACCGGTGTCGCTGACGCAGACCGACAGATATTGCCCAGGCGCCAGGTCGCGTTCGCGGGCGCCACGCTCGTCGAGCCATGTGTTGGCGGTCTCGACCGTGATGCGTCCGCCGTCCGGCATGGCGTCGCGCGCGTTGATGCAAAGGTTCAGCAGCGCATTCTCGAGCTGCGGCGGATCGATCAACGTGCCCCAGCGGCCCGGGGCCGTCACCACCTCCAGCGTCACCTGCGGCCCGACGGTGCGCCGGATCATCTCTTCCATGCCGGTGACCAGCCGGTTGACGTCCGTCGGCTTGGGGGCGAGCGTTTGGCGCCGTGAAAAAGCCAGCAGGCGATGGGTGAGGGCCGCGGCCCGCCGGGCCGCCCCCTGGGCCGCCACGACGTAACGGTCGACCTCGCCGATGCGGCCCTGGCTGAGCCGCGCCTGGATCAGCTCGAGCGAGCCCGAGATGCCGGCCAGGAGATTATTGAAATCATGGGCGATGCCGCCCGTCAGCTGGCCCACCGCCTCCATCTTCTGCGACTGGCGCAGCGCCGCCTCGGTGGCGCGCTGTTCCGTCAGGTCCCGTCCGACGATGTGGAACAGGGCCGTGCCGGGATCCGGCACCGCGGTCCACATGATGATCCGCGCCTGACCGTCACGGGTCAGCACGCGATCGCTGAAGCCCGACACGGTTTCGCCTGCGGCAAGCCGCAGCACCACTTCGACGATCTCGGCATGGTCGGCCGGGTCGACGATCTCGAGAAAAGGGCGGCGCAGCAACTCCGCCTCGCTCCAGCCAAGCAGCGCCGACCAGGCCGGGTTGACGCTTTTCAGGCGACCGTCGAGGGTCGCGGTGCCCATCAGGTCGTTGGTGGTTTCCCACAGGCGGTTGCGCTCGCGGGTGCGCTCGGCCACCTCGCGCTCGAGCAGCGCCGCCACCTCGGATTGCTGCCGGCGCTGGTCGTCGACATCGGTGTTGGTGCCGACCCAGCGTCGGAGGGTACCGTCGGGATCGCGCACCGGTTCGGCGCGCGACAAGAACCACCGGTAGGCGCCATCGGCACGCCGGATGCGGAACTCGGTCTCATAGATGGCGCCGGTTGCCAGCGCCAAAGACCAAGCGCGCCCGGCGCGCGACAGGTCGTCGGGATGCACGATGGGACTGTCGGGCAGCATGCCGTCGAGCGTGCCCGGCGCCACGCCCGCATAAGCGTAGACCTGCTGATTGAACCAATACAGGCTGCCGTCGGGCCGCGCGGCCCAGACCTGATTGGGCACGCTCTGGCTGAGGACGCGGAACTGTTCTTCGCTGTCCCGCAGAGCCCGCTCGCTCCGCTTGCGTTCCGTCACGTCCTGGAACAGCACCGCGACCTGCCGGCGGCTTGCCGGCTCGATCCGGAAAGCCGCGAGCGCGAGAAACCGTCCCGTGGCTTCGAGTTCGCGCTCGAAGCGGATCGGCACGCCCGTGCGCAACACCTCGCCATAGCGCTGCACCCAGTCGTCGGCTTCAGCCCCCACCATTTCGCGCAGCTTCCGCCCGACCACATCGGGGATGCCGGCGTGTTTCGCGTAAGCGGCATTCGCCTCGACGTGGACGTAGTCGCTCAACGGTCCATGCGGGCCGTCGAAGAATTCGATGACGCAGAACCCTTCGTCGATGGTGTCGAACAGCGTGCGATGGCGTTGCTCGCTGTCGGCCAGCCGGGCCTTTTCGGCTTCCAACACCGCAACACGGCGTTGCAGCGTGAGCACGCGCTCATCGCTCGTCTCCCCATCGGGGCTTTGACGCTCAGGCGATGCTTTGCCGGACAACCCTGACACGTGGCACTATCCATTTGAGTGCGCGCCCCTCCGTAGCGACGCGTCCTGGTGGAAGCGGTCGTCGGGATCGCGCACGGTTCGATTGCAGCAGCGATGTCAACCGGCTTTGATGGGCAAATGTTCAAAGCAGTCCACCATGTCGCGATCATCGCGGGCGACTATCCCCGGTCGCTCGCATTCTACCGCGATACGCTCGGCTTCACGATTCTGGCCGAGCACTTCCGCGAGGACCGCCAGTCCTGGAAAGGCGACCTGCGTCATGGTCTGGTGCAGATCGAGCTGTTTTCCTTCCCGGAGCCGCCGCCACGTCCGAGCCGCCCGGAAGCCGCCGGGCTGCGCCATCTCGCCCTGGCGGTCGACGATGTTGTGGCGGCCGCGCAAGTGCTGGCGGCCCGCGGGGCTGCCGTCGAGCCGATACGGGTCGATCCCTATACCGGCTGCCGCTTCACCTTCCTGGCCGACCCCGACGGCCTGCCGATCGAACTCTACGAGGCGTGACGGATCGGCATTGAACCGGATCGCCGCCTCGGCCAAGGTGACGCGAAAAGGAAGCGTCGAGCATGGCCCACGATCACCATCACGCGTCGGGAGGCGACGGGCATGGCCATGCCCATAGCCACGGCCACGGCCATTCCCATGCGCCGGCCGATTTCGGGCGGGCCTTTGCGATCGGCGTCGCCCTCAACGGCGGCTATGTGCTGATCGAGGCCGTGTATGGCTTCGCCTCGGGCTCGCTCGCCTTGCTGGCCGATGCCGGCCACAACCTGTCGGACGTCTTCGGGCTGGTGCTGGCCTGGACGGCCGCCACCATGGCCAAGCGGCGCCCGACGGCACAGCGCACCTATGGCTGGAAGCGCGGGCCGATCCTGGCCTCGCTCGGCAATGCGGTGATCCTGCTGATCGCCACCGGGGCGATCGGCATCGAATCCGTCCGCCGCCTCCTGCATCCCGAACCCGTGATCGAGACGACCGTCATCTGGGTCGCGACGATCGGGGTTTTGGTGAATGCCGGCACGGCGCTGATGTTCATGGCAGGCCGCAAGTCCGACCTGAACGTGCGCGGCGCCTTTGTGCATATGGTGGCCGACGCCGCCGTGACGGTAGGCGTGATCGCGGCGGCTGTGGCGATCGGCTGGACCGGATGGCTGTGGCTCGACCCGCTGGCGAGCCTAGTGATCGCGGCCGTGATCGTGGCCGGCACCTGGGGGCTGCTGCGCGACTCGCTGTCGCTCGCCATGGATGCTGTGCCGCCCGGCATCGACGCCGGGGCGGTGCGGGCCTACCTCGGCGGCCTGCCGGGCATCGACGAGGTGCATGACCTGCACATCTGGGGCCTGAGCACCACCGAGACGGCCCTGACGGCCCATTTGGTGCGCCGCGACGCCACTGGCGACACCGAACTGGTCGACCGCATCTGCCGCGACGCGCGCGACCGTTTCGGCATCGGCCACGCGACCATCCAGCTCGAAACGCCGGACGGGGCGGCCCGCTGCGGGCTGCGTCCCGACCACGTGGTGTGATCCTGCCCCCCGGAAGGGAGCCCTAGGAGGAAACAGACTGCCCTACCGGCCGCCACTGCCCTTCGGGCCGCGCTTGCGTCGCTCCACCTTCTCGGCGCGCGGCAGCGCCTCGAAGGGCAGTTCGCCCGACGCGTCCGGGTTCACGGGCCCAGAAGCCTCGATCGGCGTAGCGAAGCGGGCCTCGCCGACGCTCAGCCCGGGCTCGTCCCCGGCTGTCACCGGATCCGGCTTGCGTCGCGGCGCATCCGTCGGCTTATCAGTGAATCGGATGGCCATGCGCTGATCCGTGCGGGAGGGGAAGCAGGAGTCCGGCCTGCCATGGTCGGCATCGTCGCACAAGCCACGGCCTGGCGCGCGGCTGCGGCGAAGCGGCTCACGAGCCGCCATTCTCCGCGGTGGTGGGCGATTGCTTCGGGGCCGCTGCCTTGTCGGCGCCCTGCCCATCCTGCTTTTCGTCCTCGGACCGGGCCTCCGTGACCGTGGCGCCGTCCTTCAACGTCGCCGGGGGGTTGAGGACGATGCGCTCGTCCCCTTTCACCCCGTCGCGGAGATCAAGCGTGGTGCCATTGTCACGGGCGATATTGACGGCAGCCATGTGGATCTTGCCGTCCTGCACGGCGGCGACCCGGGTTCCGGTTTGATCGAACATCAAGGCTTCGGCGGGGATGTTCACCTCTGCGGTGGTGCGCGGGATGGCAAACGACACCGACACATAAAGACCGGCCCGCAGGGCGCCCGACGGGTTCGGGATGTCGATCTCGGTGGTCAGGGTGCGGGACGAATACAACACCGCCGACGAAGTGCGGGTGACGGTGCCGGCGAACACCTGCTCGGGCTGTTGGGGCACCGCCACCTTGGCCGCAAGCCCGGTGCGGACGCCGGCCGACACGTTCTGCGGCACCCGCACGATCACCCGGATGGTCGAATCCCGCACCGCCGTGAACATCGGCGAGCCCGTCGACTGATCGGCGCTGACCAGCTCGCCGACATCCACGTTGCGCGCCGTGACGACGCCGTCAAAGGGCGCGCGCACGTCCTCGAAGGCCGTCAGGGCTTTCAGCCGGTCGATCGCGGCCTGCTGGGCCTTGATGTTGGCCCCCGCCACCGCGACGCCGGCCCGGGCGGATTCGACATTGGCCTGCTGGGTCTTGGCGTTGGCCTGCTGGGTGTCCCGGTTCTGCTGGGTCTCGTAGCCTTGCTGGGTCAGGGTGCTGGTGCGGGCGAGGTTCACCTGGGCCAGATTGACGTTGGCCTCGGCCTGGACAACCTGTGCCTTGGCCTGCACCAGCGCCGCCTCGGTCTGGCCGATCTGCGCTTCCGCCTGGGCGAGCTGCTGGTCGAGGTCTGGGGCCGCGATATGGGCCATCAGATCGCCCTTGCGCACCCGGCTGCCGATGTCCGTGAGGCGGCGGTCGATATAGCCGGTGGCGCGCGGAAAGATGTTGGCCGTATCGAGCGCCTGCGTTTCACCCGGCAGCGTCATGTCGATCGCCGAGTCGAGGCGCTTCGCCGCCACCGTCCGCACTTCGACAGGACGACCGGCCTCATTGTCGACCGTCGCCTTCGAGGCGGCGTAGGACCGCCAATGCTGATAGCCGCCCCAGCCCACCAGAACGAGCACAAGAAGCGCCACCCCGATGAACAGCGACTTCGGCGGCGCCTTGGACGGATTGTCGTCCGCCGCAGTGTCTTGTTCCGGAGCAGATTCTTGGCGCGACGGGGCCGTATCGTCGCCGTCGCGTGGGGTCGCGGCTCCTCCATTGGCTAGATCGATGACGTCGTGTTTCGGACGATCTCCGACGTCTGGCGCCGGCGAATGCGGTGATGGGGTGGCATCATCCCGAGCGGTGTCCTCGACCGCATCGGGCCGAGGATCCTCATGCCCGTCGGGAGCCATACGGTCGTCGTCGTGCGACACCCTGTCGATCATCGGTAATCCTCCACCGGACGGAAGGGGCCGCGCCGCAGCGTGGCGTAAAGAAACGGCACGAACAACAAGGTCGAGCATGTGCCGAAGGCGACGCCACCCAACACCGCACGGGCCAGGGCCGCATTCTGCTCGCTGCCCTCGCCGATGCCGATCGCCATCGGCAGCAGGCCCACGAACATGGCACCGGCCGTCATCAACACCGGCCGCAAACGCGTTTCGCCAGCCGCGATGGCCGCCTCGGGGGCGCTGCAGCCGGTTTCTTCGCGATGTTCCCGCGCAAAGGTGACCAGCAGGATGGAGTTGGCGCTCGCCACCCCGACGCTCATGATGGCGCCGAACAGGGCCGGGATCGACAGATTGGTGTGGGTGACGAACAGGCTCAGCAGGATGCCGCAAAAGGCGATCGGCAGCGCCAGCATGACCACCAGCGGATCACCCCAGCTCTGGAAATTGACCGCCATCAGCATGTAGACCACCAGCATGGCCAGCGCGAGGCCGAGCTCGATGCGGGTGAAGGCGCTGTTCATGCTTTCGATCTGCCCGCGCACGGTGATCTTGTCGGGGGCCGGCAGCTTCTTTTGCGCGGCTTCGACGATGCGGTCGATGTCGCTCGCGATGCCGCCAAGGTCGCGGTCCTGGGCGCTGGCGAAGATGTCGATGGTCGGCTGCGTGTTGACGTGGCTGATCACGGTGGGCTGAACGCCGCGCCGCATCGTGGCCACGGTGGACAACAGCGTCAGGGCGCCGGGCTGCAGGGCCGCCAGGGGATCGCCCGTCCCCGTGGCGGCCGCGGTCGACACGCCGATGGGATCGTTGACCACCGTCGAAGTGACCGCGAGCGGCGTGTTGGCTAGGTCGCTGAGCGACCCGTTGCGCCATTCCGGCGTCTGCACCCAGAGCTGGTAGGGGATGCCGGTCTTCGGGTCGGCCCAGAAGTTCGGCTGCACCTGGTAGCTGCCCGACAGCGACACGTTCATGGTTTGCGCGATCTGCTGCTCCGACAGGCCGATCTCGGCGGCGAGCTTGCGGTCGACGTCGACGAAGAACTCCGGCGCGTCGGGGATCTGGTGCATGTGGACGTCAACAGTGCCCCGCACGCCCGCCATCGCGTCCTGGATGCCACGCGCGACCTCGAGGTCCTTGGCGGCGTTACGGCCGCTGATCTGCACATCGATCGGCGTCACGGTGCCGAAGTCGAGGATCTGGGTGATCATGTCGGCAGGCTGGAAATAGAACACCACATCGGGGAACTTGCGGGGCAGCACCTCGCGCAAGGTCTTCATATAGCCGAGCGGGGACGCATGGCCCTCCTTCAGTGAGATGATCATCTGGCCGTCGTTATAGGCCACGAAGGACCCGTCCCCGAAGGCGAAGTTGTAGTTACTCGACGGCAGGCCGATGTTGTCGAGGATGAGATCGAGCTCGGCCTTCGGAATGGTGTCGCGAACCACCTGCTCGACGCGCGCAAAGGTCTGCTCGGCCGTTTCGATGCGCTGGCCCGGACGGGTGCGGATGTGCAGCGTCATGCTGTCGCCGGCAACCTGGGGGAAGTAGTCGCGGCCCGTGAACATCAGGATGCCGCCACCGAGCAGAAACACGCAGCCGACCACACCGAGCGTGGCGAGCGGCCGGGCGATGGTCGAGCGGACCAAGCCGCCATAGCCGCGCTGGAAGCGCGCGAACCCCGCTTCGAACCGGCCGTGGCCCCAACGGAGCCACGCCGAAACCGCTCGCGTGGCAGGCCGGAGCCGGCGGCCACACCATGCGAACGGCACGGCGACGACACGCCAGACAGCCCTTGCGCCCCTGACCAATGCGCCGCGGTGCTTCGGGGCGGAACCTTCGGCATCGCCCCGGTCGGCCGCATCGTCCACGGGGCCATAGCGCTTGGCATATTCGGCGCGCACCAGCACATCCATCATGATGGGCACCAGGGTCCGCGACAGGCCGTAGGACGCCAACATGGCAAACACCACCGCCTCCGCCTGCGGGGTGAAAAGGTATTTCGGTGCATCGGTGAGGAAGAACACCGACACAAAGGCGGCGCAGATCGACAAGGTCGAGATGAGGGCCGGCTTGGCGATCCCGGCGGCGCCTTCGGCGACCGAGTCGCGGAACGAGCGTCCCTCCTCCATCAGGCGGTAGGAGTTCTCGATCGCCACCGTGGCGTCATCGACCAGGATGCCGACCGCGAGCGCCAGACCGCCGAGCGTCATGATGTTGATGGTTTCGCCCAGGATCGCCAGCACGATCAACGAAAACAGGATCGACAGCGGGATCGACACCAGCACCACCAGGGTCGAGCGCCATGACCCCAGGAACAGCAGGATCATGGCGCCGGTCAGCCCGGCCGCGATCAGGGCCTCACGCACCACATCGTTGATGGCACCGGTGACGAAGACGGATTGATCGGCCAGGGGGCTGATCTCGAGGCCCTTCGGGGCGGCGGCGCGGATCTGCGGCAGGAAGGCCTTCACGGTGTTGACCACCGTCAGAGTCGAGGCCTCACCGTTCTTCAGGATCGTTTCCAGGACCGAGCGGGTGCCGTTCGCCCGCACGATGTTCAGTTGCGGCGGCGAGCCGTCACGCACATGCGCCACGTCCCGCACCAGAACCGGCGTGCCATCCACGACCTTGATCGGAAGGAGGTTCAGGTCGGCGATCAAGGCCGGCGAAGCATTGAGCCGGATCGGATATTGCAGGGCACCGATCTTCGACAGGCCCGAGGGCACCACGATGTTCTGCGACACCACTGCATTGGTGACATCGAGCGGCGTCAGCCCGTAGCCCTGCAACGCCTGCAGGTCGAGATCGACCATGACCTGACGCGGCGCGCCGCCGTAGGGCGACGGCAGGGTCGATCCCGGCACCTGCGTGAGGGTCTGCCGGATGCGATATTGCGCGTAATCGTAGATCTTGGCCTGACTGTCGGTCTTCGACGACAAGGCCAGTTGGATCACCGGCACCGAGGACGCCGAAAAGCGCATCACGACGGGCGGCTGCACGCCGGGCGGCATCACGGCCCGGATCGAATTCATGGCCGAGACGACCTGCGCGATGGCAAGGTCGATCGAGACACCGTCCTGGAAGTAGATGCGCTCCACCGCGGTGCCGGACAGCGTACTGCTTTCCATGCGGCGGATATTGTTGACGTTGTTGGACAGCGAGAATTCGCTGTAGGTAGTGATGCGGGACGCCATGTCGGTGGCGTTCAAGCCGTTATAGGTCCACACCACGACCACGACCGGGATGTTGACGTTGGGCAGAACGTCCTTCGGCGTGATGATACAGGCGCCGATGCCTCCCAGCAGAACCAGCAAAGCCACGACGTAGACGCTGATCCGGTATTTCAGCGCGTAAAGAACAAGACCCATCGCACGCTCCGCAGTGGCAACTTGGGGGATGGGGTTTCGTTGCCGTGTGCCACGGCCCTGCGGGATTCGGTCTCAGGCCTTCTCGTGTGGACGGCACGGCAACGGCTCGGGCACTGCAGCATTGTTGACCCGAGGCATGCGGCGCACCAGAAAGGCCAAAAGGGATCCCTGCGATGAAATCACCTGTTTTGAGCCTGATGATCGTGCTTGCGCTCGGGCTGCCGGCCTCGGCCGAGCCCCGCCACCACGGCCATTCCGCGCATCATCGCGGCCGCCATATCGTCGGCACCCACCCACGGCGGGGACAGGCAGGGTTTCCGATCACCGCGGCGCAGGATTCGATCCGCATCAACGCGGTCGGCGAGGTGATCTCCCAACCGGTGCCGATCATCCAGAAGGAACGCAACTTCAACGCGCGGGCCCGGCGCAACCTCGCGCCAGCGTCCACGGTCCAACCAAGCACGCCCGCGGCGGCACAGCCCTGACGGGCCGGGAGGCACGCCTCGAATTCGCTCAAAAAGCGTAAATGAAATGCATGGCTGCCTTGCATGAAGCGCGGCGCCATGCTTTAAAGCCGGCCTAGACAAAAAAAGAGCCGCCCGAAGGCGGCCCAAGTCTAGGGAGGAAACGCCCAAGAAGGGCATGCGACCAAAGTCGCATCGATACGGTAACACGGGCTGGCGCCTTGTCCAGCCCGTATCTGCGTTTGCGGTTACGATCCGGGCTTTGCGCGTCCCCTGTGGTGGAAAAGCCGCAGCCTTGCGGTCTCAAGCCGTCCCGTACGACACGTCATAGTGCAGGCGCACGAAGCCGCCCTCGAGGGCCTCGCACCGGCGCAGCGCCACGATGGTGCCGGGCGCGGGCGGCGGATCTCCGGGCTGCCCATGATCGAACAAGGCCGGCACGCCACGGCCGCCGTCGATCGCCGGGGCCAGCAACAGGCTGATCTCATCCACCAGGCGGGCCGCCAGCATGCTGCCGTTGAGGCCGCCGCCGCCTTCGACCAGCAGGCGATCGATGCCGAATGCCGCCTTCAGACTTCGCAGTACGCGCGCGAAGTCGATCGTGGCAACGCCGCCGAACAGATAGGACACGCCGGACGCCCGCAGGGCGTTGAGGTGCCGGTCCGACACGGTTTCGCACAACACCACCACGACATGGTCGTCGTCGATGGCGTTGCGGGCGCCCCAGTGCAGCGCCCCGCGGGCGTCGAGCGCAATGGCGTAGCCGCTCGCATCGCGCTTGGCGATATGGTCGGTGCGCGGCACCGGGGTCGGATCGTGGTCGTCGTCCGGCGTGCCGCGGGTGTAGCCCTGCATGGTGATGCGGCCGCACATCCAGGCGTCGCCCGCGAGTTCGCCATGCACCTGCTCGTAAAGGCTGCCGATGCCCGCGCCGCCCCAACGCCGCGTCTGGATGCGCCCATCGAGCGACGTGGCCATGTGGACCGCCACGGTGGGGCGGCTGGAATCGGAAGCCATCTCGAGCCTCGCAGGCAACGATCGGAAGGGGGTCAGGCAGCCGTGTAGCGGCGCGCCACATCGAGGCCGACACCGTCGCGGCCGAGGTCGAGCGCCACCCCCAGGGCCGTCGCGGCGGCATGGCGGGCCGCCTGGATGTCGCCGCCCAATGGCGCCATCCCGGCCGAAGCCGACAGGGTCAGCGGCACGCCGACGGGGGGCAGACTGCCGCTTCCGGCGAGTGCCAAGCCGACCGCCAGCGTCGCGAGATCGGCCGCGCCCGCGCCGTCGAGGGCCGGATCGGCCCGGGCCACCCGATAC